>JAMWZF010000509.1 GCA_024304875.1 Paracoccaceae bacterium | reverse complement strand
AGACAGGCCATCAAGGAGCTGGTGGAGAACGCCATCGACGCCGGGGCCTCCCGCATCGACGTGGCCTATGCCGACGGGGGCAAGACCCTGATCCGCGTCACCGACGACGGCTGCGGGATGACGGCCGAGGACCTCCCGCTGGCCCTGACCCGGCACGCGACGTCCAAGATCGACGGCTCGGACCTCCTGAACATCCACTCCTTCGGCTTCCGGGGCGAGGCGCTGCCCTCCATCGCCTCGGTCGGCCGGCTGACCGTCACCTCCCGCGCCGAGGGGGCTGATGCCGCGCAGATCCGTGTGGCCGGAGGCGCCGTCGACCCCGTCCGCCCCGCGGCCCTTTCCGCCGGAACCGTGGTCGAGCTGCGCGACCTCTTCTACGCCACCCCCGCGCGCCTGAAGTTCCTGCGGACGGACCGGGCCGAGGCGCAGGCCATAGCGGACACCGTCAAGCGCCTCGCCCTCGCCGAGCCGCGCATCCGCTTCACCCTCACCGACGTCTCGGACGGCGACGCCAGGACCCTGATGACCGCCGAAGCCGCCACCGGCTTGCCCCCCGAGGCGCTGAAGGCCCGCCTCCGCCAGATCCTCGGGCCGGAGTTCACCGACAATGCCGTCGCCCTCGACACCCTGCGCGAGGGGATCGGCCTGACCGGTTATGCCGCCCTGCCGACCTATTCGCGCGGCTCCGCCGTCCGGCAGTTCCTCTTCGTCAACGGCCGCCCGGTGCGGGACAAGCTGCTGGTGGGGGCGCTCCGCGGCGCCTACGCCGACCTTCTGTCGCGCGACCGGCACCCGGCGGCGGCCATCTTCATCGACTGCGACCCGCATCTTGTCGACGTGAACGTTCATCCGGCGAAGTCGGAAGTCCGGTTCCGTGACCCGGGGCTCGTGCGGGGCCTGATCGTGACCGGCATCCGGCACGCGCTGGCCGGGGCAGGGCACCGGGCCTCCTCGACCGTCTCCGACGCGACGCTCGGCGCGATCCGGGCCGAACCGGAGGCGCCCCGCATCTACCAGATGGACCGGCCCCGCAGCGGATTTGCCGCCGCGCCCAGGCCTGGCCCCATCGGCTTCGCCGAGATGGCAGGCGGCTACAGCGGCCGGGTCGAGGAGGTCATCGAGGACGACCAGCAGGATACCCCGCTCGGCGCCGCCCGGGCCCAGGTGCATCAGAACTACATCATCGCGCAGACCGCCGACGGCATCGTCATCGTCGACGGCCACGCGGCGCACGAACGGCTGGTCTACGAGCGGCTGAAGGCCCAGGCCGCGGCCCGCGACGTCCCCTCCCAGCCGCTGCTGATCCCCGAGATCGTCGAACTGGGGGCGGAGGCGGATCGTCTGCTGGCGGTCGCGGAGGACCTCGCCCGCCTTGGCCTCGTGATCGAGGGCTTCGGGCCGGGGACAGTCGCGGTGCAGGCGACGCCCGCGATCCTCGGCACCGTGAGCGCGGCGCCGATGCTCCGCGACATCCTCGACGAGCTCGAGGACGCGGGAACCTCGGACCTCCTGCAATCAAGGATCGACGCCATCCTGTCCCGAATCGCCTGCCACGGGTCGGTCCGCACCGGGCGGCGGATGAGCGGAGAGGAGATGAACGCCCTCCTGCGCGAAATGGAGGCGACACCCCATTCCGGCCAGTGCAACCACGGCCGGCCGACCTATGTCGAACTGAAGATGACCGATATCGAGCGGCTGTTCGGGCGGACTTGAGCGGCCGGCGCGCCCGGCCTAGGGTGGCCGGGACCAGCCAGGAGACAGCCGGATGAAAGTAGCATTAGCACTCCTCGGGGCGGCTCTTCTGGCCGGCTGCACGGATCCGGTGACGGAGGACGACCTGCGCTACGACAGCCTGAGGGCGGAGACCCGCCGCGCCTATGCCGCCGCGTTCCTGGACCAGCCCTTCGCCGAGGGGGCGATCAGCATCGTTGCGGAAGAGCACGGCGAGATGACGACCTACACGCTGGTCCCCTGCCGGGGCGGAACCTTCGCCTGCGCCGAGGGGCTGCACGGCCGCGCCGGGTCGATGACGGCGGGGCCGGACTACGTGGCGGTGGCGGGGGCCTACCCGGGGCGGACGTTCTACCTCGCCCCCGGCGGCGGCGGGGTGCTGCGTCGGCACGGGATCAACTCGCCGCTGGCT
>JAMWZF010000508.1:1197-2149 GCA_024304875.1 Paracoccaceae bacterium | reverse complement strand
GTGAAGCCGAGCAGCGAGAAGCTGTCGATGGTCTGGTTGCCCCGGCCCGAGGCGCCGGTCAGCACCGCATCGGCGCCGCGCTTCATCGCCTCGACGATTCGGGCATCGTCCTCGGGGGTCGCGGGCCAGGCCCATTCGCCCTCGGTGAACAGATCGAAGGTGGTGTCGCCGACCGCCAGCGTCACGGTCGAGCCGCTCGCGAAGGGATAGCCGCCGGTGAAGGTCACCTGGCCGTTCACCCCGGCGCCGGGCCGGTAGAAGACGAACAGCAGGATGTCGCCGCGGCGCCCCGTGGTCGGGTTGCCGGCGCTGTCGAGCAGCCGGGTTTCCTTGGGGGCCGAAACGCCCCAGCATTCCTGTGGGTCGTCCTCGACGAAAACCGACCAGTCGGTGTTCGCCGCGACCCGGTTGGTGCTTTCGTCCTGGGCCATCGCCGTGGCCGGAACGGCCGCCGCCAGCGCAAATGCCCCGAGGGTGCGCCAAAGGTTCGCAATCATGTCTGCAGCCTCCGCTGTCCTTGCCTCATCCGTCCGGCCCGTCGCCGCGCGGTGCTTATCCCCGTGCACCTTTTCGCCTAGCGAAAGCCGGTTCAACTCGATAGCACGAGCCATAGCAACAAAATGCCGAGAGGGCAAAGCCCCGGACCTCACCGGAGGCTCACGAATGCGGGGGGAGCATCATGGACACCGAACTGATCGAAGTCACCCGCGGCGAGAGGGTGGAAAGCCTCCACCGCGGCCACGCCGTCATCTGCAACGCCGACGGCTCCATCGAGCAGGCCTGGGGCGACCCGGCCGCGGTGATCTACCCGCGCTCCTCGGCCAAGCCCCTGCAGGCCCTCGCCCTGCTCGAAAGCGGCGCCGGCGCGGGCCTGTCGACCGAACGCAAGGCGCTGGCCTGCGCCAGCCACAACGGCGCCGCGATCCACACCGAGCGGGTGACTGCCTGGCTC
>JAMWZF010000508.1:0-1187 GCA_024304875.1 Paracoccaceae bacterium | reverse complement strand
CCCGCCGACATCCCCGCCCGCAACGCCCTCATCCGCGCCCACGAAGAGCCGTGCCAGGTCCACAACAACTGCTCGGGCAAGCACGCCGGCTTCCTGATGCTCTCGCAGCACCTCGGCGCCGGGCCGGACTATCACGAGCTGGACCATCCCGTTCAGCAGGCCGCCCTCGCCGCCTTCGAGGAGGTGACGGGCGAGGACAGCCCCGGCTGGGGAATCGACGGCTGCTCGGCCCCGAACTTCGCCTGCACGCTGCACGGCCTGGCCCGCGCCGGCGCCGCCTTCGCGACGGCGACCGGGGGCAGCGCCCGCGGCGACGCCATGATCGCGCTCCGCGAGGCGATGATGCTCCACCCCGAGCTGGTGGCCGGCGAGGGGCGGGCCTGCACCAACATCATGCGCGCCTGCCACGGCACGGCGGCGATCAAGACCGGCGCCGAGGGCGTCTTCCTCGCCATCCTGCCCGAACTGGGCAAGGGCGCCGCGGTCAAGATCACCGACGGCGGCACCCGCGCGGCGGAGGCGACCATGGCGGCGATCCTCGTGCTCCTCGGCGTGGCCGACCGGCAGGACCCGCTGATCGCGCAGTACCTCTACGCGCCCATCGTCAACCGGCGCGGCATCCGCTGCGGCGAGATCCGGCCCGTCCCCGCCCTGGAGGGCCGGGCCCTAGGCCAGCTCGGCCTCGGCCGCTAACCGGTCTCCCACCTTCGCCCAGAGGGCGGTGCCCTTGCGGCAGAAGGTGACCTCCTCGCCCACCGTGACGGGGGCGGTCAGCCTGTAGGAGATGGCCGTCAGCGGCGCCGCCATCAGCATCAGGCACTGGGCCAGCAGCGGCCCGTGGACCAGCACCCCGGCGTGGCCCTCGACCCCGGTCGCGTAGTCCCGGTCGTAATGGATGCGGTGGGCATTGAAGGTCAGGGCCGAGTAGCGGAACAGGGTGACCTCCGAGAAGGTCCGGGTCTCGGCCGCCTCCTCGCCCTCCGGCGCGGGGCGGGCCGCGGGCGGCGGCGCGCCGGGGGCCGGGTCCTCGCGGTAGACGATGTCCTGCCGCTCGGTCAGGCAGAGATACCCGTCCTGCCAGACCTCGTGATGCACGGCGAGAAAGGCCAGCGGCCCGCTGCGGCCGGTCTTGCGCACCACCTCGTCCGCCCAGGATCGCCTTTCCGCCGGCACCCCCGCGCGCAGCG
>JAMWZF010000507.1 GCA_024304875.1 Paracoccaceae bacterium | reverse complement strand
CAGCGCCGTCAGCACGTCGAAGGCGTCGCCCTGGCGGGTCTCGAACCGCCCCGCGACTCCGGTCGCCTCGGCCCCGCCCCGGGCCAGGTCCAGCGCGGGGGCAGAGCCGTCCACGGCCAGGGCGCTCTGCGCGCCTGCCGCCAGCGCGGACAGGGCGAAGCCGCCGACATGGGAGAACACGTCGAGGACCCGCGCCCCCTTCGACAGGGCCGCGACGACGGCATGGTTCGGGCGCTGATCGTAGAACAGGCCGGTCTTCTGCCCGCCCACCAGATCGGCCAGATAGGTCGCGCCGTTCATCGGGACCGGCACCGGCGCATCCGGCGCGGCGCCGGTCAGCACGGCCGAGACGTCGTCCAGCCCCTCCTGCGCCCGAACGCGGCTGCCGGCGTTCTTGAGGACGGTCGTGACCCCCGCCACCTCCATCAGCACGGAGGCCAGCTCCGGCAGACGCCTTTCGATCCATGCGGCGTTCGGCTGGACCACGGCGGTGTCACCGAAGCGGTCCACGACGACACCCGGCAGACCGTCCGCCTCGGCATGGATCAGCCTGTAGTAGGGGTCGCGGAACAGTCTCTCCCGCAGGGCAAGCGCGCCGGCGACCCGGCTGCCCAGCCAGTCGGGACCGATGATGGCAGAGGGCTCCCGGTCCAGCATCCGCACCGCGATGCGGGCCTCGGGCGTGACGGCCACGACGCCGAGGGGCTGGCGTTCGCCGTCTTCCAGCAAGGCGATGGTCCCCGGCTCCAGTCCCTTGGTGCGCCGGTCGAGGACCAGGTCGCGCGCTTCGACCCAGGGCGCGCCCCAGCGGACGCGCCGTGCATCGGCGCCGGGTTTCAGGCGGACGGTGGGCAATGCGGAAGAGGACGGCTCCATGAGCCGTCCTCTACGCTGTCCCGCAAGGGGTGAAAAGGGGCCGATCCGCCGCCGTCAGTAGGCGGTCCGCGTCACCAGGCCCACG
Source organism: Paracoccaceae bacterium (assembly GCA_024304875.1). Taxonomy (GTDB): domain Bacteria; phylum Pseudomonadota; class Alphaproteobacteria; order Rhodobacterales; family Rhodobacteraceae; genus JAMWZF01. The sequence continues at coordinate 1,198 of JAMWZF010000507.1, read as the reverse complement.
GGGCCCAGTTCCATCAGCGCGACCGACTGGAGCTGCCGGGTGATGCGGACCTTCTGGGTCTCGCCCCGTGCCTCGGCCTGGATCGCCGCCTGGCCGCCGAAGCCGGGGAAGTCGGCCCGAACGAAGCGCGGACCGTCGATCAGGGTGCCGGTCCCGGCATGAGTCACGGCCAGGTCGAAGCGGATGGTGTGCATGCCGCCGATGGAGTAGCGCGTCCGCTCGGTCAGCGAATGCCAGCGGCGCAGGGTCAGCGTGACCACGACCGGTGTGTCGCCGTCCAGCGACTCGGTCGCCGAAACGAAGCTGTCGCGCAGGATGGTCGAGATCTGGGCCCGGCGGTCACCGTAGGGGTCGCCGCGCCAGACGATGTCGGCCGCCGGCAGGAAGGTGTTCGCTTCGGAGACCGTCAGATCCTCCGGGATCACGACGCGCACCTCGGTCACCCGGTACGACCGGCCCGCCGGCGCCGGGGCGGAGGCCCTGGAGACGGAGGCGCTGAGCGGCTCCGCGCGGCTGGCGACGTCATTGAAGGGCATTCCACCGCCACACCCCGATACGGTCAGCGCCAAAGCGGTGAGAGCAAGGAAGCGTCGTGCGATCATGGATCTGGTCTCTTTGTGGAGGTCCCGGCCCGCGGGGGGCCGTGACGCCTAGCGATAGGTGCCGGTGATGGCGGTGGTGCGCACCAGGTCGAGGCCGGCGCCGCGGGTGACGGTCTGGGGGCTCGTGCAGCCGGCTACCGTGGCGGCGAGAACGGCGAGTGCAACGATCTTGCGAGTGGTCATCTGTCTGCTCCTTCTGGTCCGCATCTGTGGTGCTGCGGCCCGGTCCGATGGTTGTCACCCCCAAGGTGTCACGGTTTAAATGACCGTGAGACCGGGGCGAGAATGTGGACCGGTGCGGACTATATTTCGGTTTCTTTACGTCCCTTGCCTGCCTTCAGGAGGCAGAGCTCGGGCCGAAATGAGTCAGAAATGAGTCGGCGCCCGTGTTGTTAGCGCTAACCCGCCGTGCTAGACACCTAAGTCAGGCCTGACCGTCACCAAAAGGAGACACACCATGCCGCTCAGTCCCATTATCGAGAAGGTAACAGAGCGCATCGTTTCGCGAAGCGCCGATACGCGGGGCCCCTATCTTGAGCGGATGGCTGCCGCTGCCGAGGCCGGCCCCAAGCGCAAGGGCATGAGCTGTTCCAACC
>JAMWZF010000506.1 GCA_024304875.1 Paracoccaceae bacterium | reverse complement strand
GGGTCGAACTCGATCCAGCCTTCTCCCGGCACGAAGACATCGGCCCAGGCATGGGTCGCCCCGCCGCCCACGGGCGTCCCCGGCCCGGTGCCCGCATCGTTCAGGTAGCCGGTCACGAAGCGGGCGGCGAAGCCGAAACGCCGCGTCGCCTCCATGAACAGCAGCGCGAAGTCCCGGCAGGTCCCCTGGCCCCGGGCGATCGTCTCGGCCGCGGTCTGGGTGCCCATCTCCTCGCGGCTGGAATAGCCGATGACGTTGTGGATCATGTCGCTGAGCGCCTGAAGGAAGGGAAAGGCGCCCTCGGGCCGGAGGGTGAAGTTCCGGTCCAGCCAGTCGTCCAGCACGCCCGCGTCGCCCGGGTTCTGCAGGCCGAGGTAGGGCGAGAGATCGTGCGCCTCTTCCTGCGAATACGCGAAGGGGTAGGGGCAGACGTGGCCGCCCGTGGGCTGGGTGCCGAAGTCGCGGACGTAGCGGCGCAGGAGCAGTTCGCTCTCGATCACCAGCACGTCCGAAGGGGCGTGGAAGGTGGCCTCGGCGATGGAATTGCCGAAGGTGTCGAAGAACCAGCGCAGGCTCGCCCGCGGCTGGATCGTCAGGAAGGCGTCGTCGACCCAGAGGTCGTGCGCGTCGCGCGGCCGCAGCATCAGGCGGTGCGGGTTGAACCGGACCGGACGGTCGTAGCGGTACTCCGTGCGGTGGAGGATGCGCAGGATGCGGGGCAAGGGAACCTTTCCGGGACATGCACGTTTGGCTGAAGCGCGCGGCGATACTCCCAAGCCCGACCATCGCCGCCCGCGATCCAGATCACAAGGAAGAAGCCCATGCTGATCCGTTCCGGATTCGAGATCGACGTCGATTGCGCCGTCCCGGTGCCGATGATGCTCGCCCTGTCGACCCACAGCGCCCTCGAGGGGCGGATGGTGGGAGAGGACCGCGTGCGCTTGTCCAGCGCCTGCGCCGGGCAGACCTATCTCGACCGGTTCGGCAACCGGATCACCCGCATCGTGGCCCCGACGGGGCAGACCCGCCTGTGGTCCGACTTCGTCATGGAGGTGGATGGCGCGCCGGACGCCTGCGCCCCGGAGGCCGCCCAGCACGAGGTGCAGGACCTGCCCGACGAGGTGCTGCGCTTTCTCGTGGCCAGCCGCTACTGCGACAGCGACAATCTGATCCCGCAGGCCTGGTCCCTCTTCGGCAACGGCCCCGGGGGCTGGCAGCGGGTGCAGGCGATCACCCAGTTCGTCCACGACCACGTCACCTTCGGCTACCAGTTCGGCCGCGCCAACAAGACCGCCTCGGAGGTGTTTACCGAGCGCACCGGCGTCTGCCGGGACTTCGCCCACCTGGCGATCGCGCTCTGCCGGGCGATGAACATCCCGGCGCGCTACGCCAGCGGCTACCTCGGCGACATCGGCGTGCCCTATGCCGGGCCGGGCGATTTCTGCGCCTGGTTCGAGGTCTACCTCGGCGGCCGCTGGTACACCTTCGACGCCCGGTACAACACGCCGCGGGCGGGCCGGATCCTGATGGTGCGGGGGGCGGATGCGGCGGACGTGGCGATGATCACCTCCTTCGGCGGCTACGCGCTGACCCTCTTCAAGGTCTGGTCGGAGCAGCTGGAGGACGGGCTGGACGATGCCACGATCCGGGAGATGCTGCGGACGCGGCCCGCCAGCGAGGCGCTGGTCTATCCCGCGACGGCGCGGACGGCCTGAGGCCGGCCCGGCGGCTCAGCGGCGCCGGTCGCGCCGGCTGCTCATCGGCTGGAAGGCAACGCCGACGTGGGCCTCGCAGTAGGGCTTGCCCTGCTGCACGGGCAGGCCGCAGAACCAGAAATCCTCGGTCGCGGGGTCGCCCACGGGCCACTTGCAGGTCCGCTCGGTCAGCTCCATCAGGGACAGCTTCTTGGCCGACTTCTCGATCTCGTTGACCTTGGCGAGGGCCTCGGGGCGTTTGCCGGGCTCGGCGGCAGTATAGCTCAGGTCAAGCTGGCAGCCGATGATGGGCTGAATGCCCGCCTTTGCCGCGGTTTCGGAGAATTCCAGCGCCGCGAACATGTTGTTGGTGTCGGTGACCGCGACGGCGGGCATATGCGCGTCATGCGCAAGCTTGGGCAGTTTCTTGACCGGCACCGCCCCCTCGAGAAGCGAATATTCCGTATGC
>JAMWZF010000505.1 GCA_024304875.1 Paracoccaceae bacterium | reverse complement strand
CGGGTTCAGGCCATCGCCCGGAACAGCTGCGGCAGGGTCAGGTGCCCCGCGTGGACAAGGCGCATCGCGGCGGGGAGCAGGGTTTCCAGCCCCACTGCACCGCTGGCCGCCTCCTCGAACGGCAGCCGTTTCGATTCCTCGTCCTGCGGCGTGTGGAAGGACCCGATCACGTCGATCAGCCCCTCGGCCACCGCCTCCACCACGGCCAGCCGGTCGTCCTCGTCCCGCAGGGGCGGCTTGATCTTGAAGAACGTCCGGTAGTCCCCGACGTCCAGCGCGTTCAGCGTCAGGTGGTGGATGTTCGTCCCCGCCGTGATGTCGAGCCCGTTGGCCTTGGCCCGGCGAAGCGCGGGCAAGGCGCGGGCGGTGGTGATGACGTCGACGTGGTAGCGCACGCCCGTCATCTCGATCAGCGCGATGTCGCGGTCGAGGCCCATGCGTTCGGCCATCGGCGTCACCGCCGGGATGCCGCGCAGGGAGGCGAACTTGCCGGAGGTGGCCGAGGCCCCCGCCGAAAGCCCCGGTTCCTGCACGTGCCCGATGACGAGGGCGTCCATCGCGGCGGCATAGGTCAGCGCGCGGGACAGGACCTTGGTATCGGTCACGACCCGGTCGCAATCGGTGAAGGCCACGGCCCCGAGGTCGCTCAGGAAGCCGATCTCCGTCATCTCGCGCCCCGCGCGGCCCTTGGTCAGGGCGGCCATGTGCAGGACATGGACGGGGGCGTCGGCGGCGGCGCGGCGCTCGACGAACTCCAGCGTCTCGGGCGTGTCGATGGCCGGGTCGGTGTCGGGGCGGGTGACGATGGTGGGCACGCCCCCGGCGGCGGCGGCGCGGCCGGCGGAGGCAAAGCTCTCCTTGTGGCGCTCGCCCGGCTCGGACACCTTGACGCCGATGTCCACGATGCCGGGAGCAAGGCAGGCGCCGCGGGCATCCACCACCGTCGACCCCTCGGGCGCGCCGGCGTCGCCGAGGGCCGCGATCCGGCCGTCCTTGATCAGCAGGTCGCCGGTCTCCTCGGTGCCCGCCTCGGGGTCGATCAGCCGGGCGTTCTTGATCAGCGTCGTGGTCATGCGGCCCCTGTTGCTTTGTCCGGCCTCATGCCGCAACCCAGATCATCACCGCGACCAGCAGGAACAGGACGAGCAGGGCGATGCCCGCCACCCGGCCCGACATGGCCGCCTGGCTCGGCGCCGTGCGAGGGGCGTCGCCGACCGGGCCTTTCGCCGCTTCGCTGACCGGAGCCGTGCGCGGCGCGAGGTCGAGCGCCTCGGCGTAGCGGCCGATCAGCCTGAGCGGCGCCTTCGGCTTCAGGCGCTCGGTTCCCTCCGGCAGCGCCTCCCCGAAGACAAGGAGGACCGGGCCGGTCAGGGCGGTCAGCCTGTCCCGGTCGGGGGCCACGGTCTCTGCGTCCATTCCGTTCGCCTCGGTCAGGTAGGCCGGCAGCCCGTAGTCACGCATCGTGGCGGCGTCGAAGGCCTCGATCCGGGCGGGATCGACGCGAGTCAGGCCAAGGGCCCCGGCGACGGGCGGGGCCGCGCCGTTCGCCCCGGCCTTTCCGGTGAAGGCCTCCAGGTCGGCCTCGGGCAGGTCCACGGAGAAGACCCAGACGACGCGGCGTGCGCCGGGGGGCATGGAGAGGGGATCGTCAGTCATCGTCTCCCTTTCGTGCAGTCAGGATGGCTTTGGCAAGGGCCGGGGGGTCGGCGGGATAGGCCAGCCGCACGGCGCGCCGCCGGCCGGCAATGCGCAAACGCACGCTTCCGGTCGCCCGTTCCGGCTCGGCCTCGGTCACGTCGAACAGCGGCAGGTCTTCGTCCCCCTGCCGGATGATCCGCTTGTTGGTCACCCAGGCCCGGTGCCGGCCGAGGGTGACGCGTTCCTGCATCAGCAGGACGCAGGTAACGAAGAGGGGCAGGGCGGGCCAGGCGGTGTCGGGCATCAGGGCGGCGATCACGATGGTCGGGATCAGGGTCGCGCCCAGCAGGATCAGGGCCGTCCGGCGAAAGGCGGACTGGGCGGGGACGTGGTCGAACAGCACCTCCTCCCCGGCTTCGAGGGGCGGGCCGCCGATCATGCCGCCGTCTCCGTGCGGGCCTGGTTGCAGCGCATCGGGACCTCGCCGCCGCGGACCGTCTCGAGGATGACCTCCCGGCCGCCCGGCGCCTCGCTCACACCATCACTC
>JAMWZF010000504.1 GCA_024304875.1 Paracoccaceae bacterium | reverse complement strand
AGACAGCCACGAGGTCGATGGCGTTGTCTCCTCCGAAGATCGTGCCGGCGTTGTCGAGGTCGAAGCCCTGCGTCGGGGCACCGGAAATACCATCGCCATTCGCCGAAAGGATCATCCCGCCGGGTCCGACAAAGATACCCGCACCGAAGTCGGCAATGCTGATCGCCGGAGTGTTGGTTGTCGAGAGCGTCTGGAGCTCGCCGTTGATGGACAGGTAATTGAAGTCTGCACCGCTGGATACGACGGCGGTTGCGCTCGTCACGATCAGTTCGGCATCCTTGGTGATGGCGCCGACTTCGCCGTTTATCAGGGCCCGCGCGGTGCTGCTGAAAGTGGTCAGTGTGAAGCTTGCCATTGGAACAGATCCTTTCTGAGGAAGAGAGCCCCCGGAATGCGGGGGAGATGAATGCTTCGATAGGAATGACTTGCCGTGCGTCGGACGCAGCCCCCCGGATGCGCCTCTCCTGCCAGTATAGCTTACCCTGCGTCACCCGTAAGGAAAGGAATTCCCGACCCGGCGGGAGGCCGTGCGGAGGGGTCGCGCCCTGCTTGTGCCGCCGTCTCGCGGGGGGGCTTCGGGGGCGGCAATCCCTTGTTGCAGTGCCATGGGGCGGCATGTATCAACCGCGCGAACGGCTCCCGGCCGGACCTGACGACATTGGGGACTGGGCTTCATGAAAAAGGCATTCATCACCGGCATCACCGGGCAGGACGGCGCTTACCTTTCGAAGCTGCTGCTGGAGAAGGGCTACGAGGTGCATGGCGGGGTGCGCCGGATCTCCCAGCCGGACACGCCGCGGCTCGACAAGCTGGGGGTCACCCGGGACGTGCAGCTGCACGATTTCGACCTGTCCGAGATGAACAACATCTACCGGACCATCGAGAAGATAAAGGTGGACGAGTTCTACAACCTCGCCGCCCAGAGCTTTGTCGGCTCGAGCTGGGACCTGCCGATCTATGCCGCCGACACCAACGGCGTCGGCGTGGTGCGCATCCTCGACTGCCTGCGCAACTTCGCCCCCGAGACGCGCTTCTACCAGGCCTCCACCTCGGAGATGTTCGGCCTCGTGCAGGAGGTGCCGCAATCCGAGACGACGCGCCTCTATCCGCGCTCGCCCTATGGCGTGGCCAAGGTCTACGGCCATTACATCACGATGAACTACCGCGAGAGCTTTGGCATGCACGCCTCGTCGGGGATCCTGTTCAACCACGAGAGCCCGCTGCGCGGCAAGGAATTCGTCACCCGCAAGATCACGCTGGCGCTGGCTGCGCTGGCCCGCGGCGGCGACGCGCCGGTGGTGCTGGGCAATCTGGATGCCAAGCGCGACTGGGGCTTTGCCGGCGACTACGTGCGCGGCATGTGGCTGATGCTCCAGCAGGAGAAGGCCGACGACTACGTTCTGGCCACGGGCGTCACCACCCCGATCCGCGACTTCGTCATCTTTGCCGCCGAGGCGCTGGGGATGGACCTGGCCTGGGACGGCGAGGGCGTGACCGAAACGGCGACCGACCGCAAGACCGGCAAGCGCGTGGTGGAGATCTCGGAAAAGTTCTTCCGCCCCGCCGAGGTCGACCTGCTGATCGGCGACGCCGGCAAGGCCCGCGAGAATCTGGGCTGGACACCCGAGGTGGATGTCCGCCAGCTGGCCGAGATGATGGCGAAATCCGACTACGACGACCTGGGCTGAGACGACCCGGGCTGGGCCGCGCGCTCCATCGCGGGCAGCGCCGCGCGCCAGTCCGGGCGCGCCACGCCGAAGGCAGTCTCGAAACCCGAACAGTCGAGCCGCGAGTTGCGGGGCCGCGCCGCAGGGGTGGGATAGGCCTCTGAGGGGATGTCCGTGACCGTGCAGGGCAGGGCGGCCTCGGCCAGGATTGCGCGGGCGAAATCCGCCCAGCTGACCTCGGGCGCGCCGGAATAGTGATGGATCCCCGACAGGCCCGGATCGCGCAGCAGGCCCTCCGCCGCCGCGAGACAGGCCCGCGCCAGCGCGTCGGCCGGCGTCGGCCCGCCCACCTGGTCGGCCACCACGCTCAGCGTCTCGCGCTCCGCCCCGAGCCGCAGCATCGTGGTGACGAAGTTGCGCCCCGCACCCGAGACGACCCAGGCGGTGCGGATGACCGCATATGGTCCCCCCGCCGCCGCGACCTGCGCCTCGCCCGCCAGCTTGGTGCGGCCATAGGCGTTG
>JAMWZF010000503.1 GCA_024304875.1 Paracoccaceae bacterium | reverse complement strand
GACGGCGACGAGGTCGGCAAGGGCGTGCAGGGCGCTGTCCTTGCCCGCCGCCGTGACGGTGACGGTCAGCGGCCCGGTCAGGTTCATCTCGCCCGCCCGCACGCTGCCGCCGGGGGCGATGCCGACGGGGTCGGTCTCCCCGGTCAGGATCGCGCGGTCGAGGTCACTGGTGCCGGTGGCGACGATGCCGTCCGCCGGGACGCGGGCGCCGGGACGCACCAGCAGGACATCGCCCGCCGCCACGTCCTTCAGGGCGACGGTGCGGGGCGCGCCGTCCTCCATGCGGACGGCCGTGGGGCTCTCCAGCGCGGCCAGTTCGGCGGCGGCCGACCGCGCGACGGACCGCATCTTCTGGTCGAGGAACCGCCCCGCGAGCAGGAAGAAGGTCAGCGACAGGGCCGCGTCGAAATAGGCGTGGGCGCCGTGGGACGCGGTTTCGTAGACGCTCATCCCCGCCGCCAGGAGGATGGCGAGCGATATCGGCACGTCCATGTTCAGCCGCGCCGCCCCAAGCGCCGAGAGGGCGGAGGCGAAGAAGGGGCGGGCCGAGAAGGCGATGGTGGGGATCGCGATGGCGGCCGAGATCCAGTGGAACAGGTCGCGCGTGGCGTCCGTCGCGCCGGACCAGACGGCGACCGACAGCAGCATGACGTTCATCATCGCGAACCCGGCCACGCCGAGGCGCATCATCAGGTCGCGGGCGCGGGCGTCGCTTTCGCCCGCCGTCAGGGTCGCGGCGTCGAGCGGCAGAGCCTCGAAGCCGAGGGCGGTGAGGTGGGTGGCGAGCGTCTCGGTCGGCTCTTTCATCGCCGGGTCCACGTGCACCACGGCGCGTTTGCGGGTGAGGTTCACCCGCACGTCCCTCACCTGCGGCAGGGCCATCAGCCCCCGCTCCACGCCCGAGATGCACGCGGCGCAGTGGATCGCGGGGAGGGAGAGGATGACCTCGTCCCCGATCGCCTGCCGCGCCCGTTCGGGGGCGTCCGCGACGGTCAGGCAGCCGGGACAGGCGGCGGCGGAGGGATGCTCGGCAAGGGTCATGTCAGTCCACGATCACCACGATGCGCTGCCGGAAGCGGGTGCCGTCCTCGGCCAGCGCCTCCAGCCGCAGGTTCCAGTTGCCCGCCCCCGCCGTCACCGGGGCGCGGAAGGCGGTGCCGTCGAAGATGAACTCCGGCACCTGGTCGTCGCGGACCGACGTGGCCCGGCCGAAGATCGCGCTCTCGATTTGGGGCTCGACCGGGCCGGCGGCGTCCGCGAAGGTCAGGACCAGTTCGCCGTCATGTTCGTGCGCAGAGACCTCCCAGCCCAGCGCCTCCTGCGCGGCCCGCGCCGCGTCGAACTGCTGGCTGGCGACGTAGGAGTTGCGGACCTCCAGCCCCGGGAAGGTCTTCACCGCGTTCACCGCGAGGGCGACGTTGACCGCGATGATGATGCCGAAGGCGGCGACGAAGCCGAAGAGGACGTGCAGTCCGGTGATCTGGCGGGTCATTGGGTGGCCTCCCTGCCGTTGAAGTGGGTGTCCTGGTGGGCGCGCTCGCCGCTGCTGAGGTCCTCGATCCAGAACCGGATGTCGGTGCGGGCCTCCATCGCGGCCTCCGATCCCGGCGGGGCGGTGACGTAGACGCGCTGGCGGAAGGTCTCGTCCGCGGGGACCATCGTGCTGTCGTAGATCGTCCCCTCGAGGCTGACGCGCAGCGCCGGATCGCCGGTGAGGGTGACGCGGAAGGGCCGGTCCTCTCCGTTCTTGTTCAGGATCCGCAGGTCGTAGGTGTTGCGGACCGACCCGTCCGAGAGGATCACGTTGATCGGCTCGCGGACCGGGGCGACCGTCACCTCGATCTCGGGCCGGATGAAGAGGGCGAAGAGCAGGCCGAGCCCGACCAGCCCCCAGAGCGTCGTGTAGAGGATCGTCCGGGGCCGCAGGATGTGCCTGGCGATGGGCTTGGGCGGCTGGCCGGCCTTCTCGCGCGGCTCGTCGGACAGGGCGAAGTAGTCGATCAGGCCGCGGGGCTTGCCGATCTTGGCCATGACGTCGTCGCAGGCGTCGATGCACAGGCCGCAGGTGATGCACTCCATCTGCTGGCCGTTGCGGATGTCGATGCCCATCGGGCAGACATTCACGCAGGCCATGCAGTCGATGCAGTCGCCGGGGCCGGTGATGGTGGATCTGCCCCTGACCCGCGAGGCGATGGCGGA
>JAMWZF010000502.1 GCA_024304875.1 Paracoccaceae bacterium | reverse complement strand
GCCGGTCAGGATCATCCGCGTCACATCCGCCGCATCGCGCCGAAGCACCACGCCGAACAGCGCCATGGCCGCCGCCATCGACCCGGCGCCGAAGGCGAAAAGCGTCCAGGCCAGCGCGCTTTCCGGCAGGTTGAGCGCGATGCGCGCCGTCCCGAGCCCCGCCGCCCGCAGGCGCGGCAGGTCGGTCAGGACGCGCCGGGTGACACTGTGGAGAAGGTCGTTGTGCAGGCCGAGCTCGTCGATCTGGGGGATGAAATCGGGCGGCATGCGGACCGTCCCGTCCGGCCCGACCCAGCGCGAGAGCGCCTCGAACCCGACGATCCGGCCGGACCCGAGCGCCACCTTGGGCTGGTAGAAGGGCACGATCTCTCCGCCGGCGAGGGCATCCCGCAGGCGGCGCTTGTCCTCCAGCCCGAGACGGGGCGCGATGCCGGGGTTCCACAGCTCCACCTCCGCCGTGGTCGACCCCTTGGCGCGGTACATCGCCTGGTCGGCCCGCGCGGCCAGCTCGCGCAGGTCGCACATGCCCGGTTCGCACAGGGCGATCCCGACCGAGGCGCTGATCCTCAGTTCGGGGCCGGCGCCGGTGATAGGACGCTCGATCTCGCGCACGGTCTGCACCCCGATGCGCAGGGCGGCGGTGGGGCCGGCGATGCCGCCGATCGCCATCGCGAACTCGTCGCCGCCGATCCGCGCGGCGATGCCGCCCTCGCGAACGATCGCCTGCAGCCGGCCCGCCACCTCGCGCAGGACCTGGTCGCCGGCGTCGTGGCCATAGCTGTCGTTGATCGGCTTGAACCCGTCGAGGTCCAGGACGAAAAGCGCGATCTGCGCGCCCCCCCGGTTGCGGGTGAGCATCTCGCGGAAATCGGTCTCGAAGGCGGTCCGGTTGCGCAGGCCGGTGAGCGAATCGAACCGGGTCAGCCGCTCCAGCGCCTCCAGCCGCCGGGCGGACTCGCCCCTGGCCTCGTCCAGGGCGCGGCGCGTGTCGCTCTGCAGCACCATCGTCTGGCTGGCATTCGTCGCGTAGACCACCGAATAGGCCACCAGCAGCCACCAGTCGATCGTCAGGCCCGTGTCGTAGCTGGACCGGAAGGCGATCCAGATGGTCCCGAACAGGACGCCGTAGCAGGGCACCATCTGCAACGCGCCGTGGAGCGGCAGGTTGAGGTAGGTGTTGCTGGTGTGGACGAAGAGCGCGAAGATCCAGACCATCCCGGCGAGCAGGACAGGCAGGCTGCCGGTGCTGGCGAAGACGAGCGCCGGGGCGCAGAAGGTCAGCGTCTCACCCGAGCGGATCAGCGTGACGAGAAGCGCCGCCGGCCCGCGCACGAGCGCCCGGCGCCGGGTCGAGACCGCGACCAGCCCGATGAACATCATCTCCCACACCAGGATGCAGGCGGCGAAGGCCAGGCCGGTCCGCGTGCTGTCCACATGCGACAGGCCGACGGCGATGAGCCCCGCGACCGCGAACCGCTTGGGCTGATCACGGCGGCTGATGTGCTGGACGATCGGCGCCTCGCGTCGCAGCCCCTCGATCAGACGGTTCTTCACCCTCGCGCCTCGTGTCATCCTCGCGGCGGGATGGGTAAGGGCGGGATGCCAAGATCGCGTTAATGCGGGCCTTGTGGCGCTGGGCCGTGGGGCCTATACGGCCCGCCTGTCCCTGCCGCCGAACCTGACGGAGCCCCGCCCATGGCCATGTCCGCGAACCTCAACGTGATGCTCAAGACCGCCCGCCGGGCCGGCCGGGGGCTGGTCAAGGACTTCGCCGAGGTCGAGAACCTGCAGGTCTCCGCCAAGGGTCCGGGCGATTTCGTCTCCCGCGCCGACCGCACCGCCGAGGCGCTGATCCGCGAGGCCCTGATGGAGGCCCGCCCGACCTACGGCTTCCTCGGCGAGGAGGGCGGCGAGACCGAGGGACAGGACCCCACCCGGCGGTGGATCGTCGACCCCCTCGACGGCACCACGAACTACCTGCACGGGATGCCCCACTGGGCGATCTCGATCGCGCTCGAGCACAAGGGCCAGATCGTCTCGGGCGTGATCTACGACCCCGCCAAGGACGAGATGTTCTTTGCCGAGAAGGGCGAGGGCGCCTGGATGAACGACCGGCGGATGCGCGTGTCGGGCCGGACCCGGCTGATCGACTGCTGCTTCGCCACCGGCCTGCCCTGGGGCGGCCGCCCGGACCTGCCGGCGACGCTCAAGGACATGGCCCGGCTGCTTC
>JAMWZF010000501.1:913-2235 GCA_024304875.1 Paracoccaceae bacterium | reverse complement strand
AAGGCCAGCTCCCCCGCCTCGGCCCGTGCCCGCGCGCCGTCCACGTTGTCCAGCAGCCAGGCCACTTTCGTGCCGCTGAAATAGGGGTCCAGCAAAAGCCCCGTGCGTTCGGTCACCACGGCCTCATGCCCCTCGGCCTTGAGCCGCTGGCACAATGCGGCGGTGCGCCGGTCCTGCCAGACAATCGCGTTATGGATGGGCTTGCCGGTCTTGCGGTCCCAGATCAGCGTGGTTTCCCGCTGATTGGTGATGCCGATCCCGGCGATCTCTTCGGCCTTGATCCGGGCCTTCTCCATCACCGCGCGGCAGGTGCCGGCCGTCGTGGTCCAAAGGTCCGTCGGATCATGTTCGACCCAGCCAGAGGCCGGGTAATGCTGGGGAAACTCTTCCTGCGCCACGGCTGCCACGCGCAGGTCACTGTCAAACAGGATCGCGCGGCTGGATGTGGTGCCCTGATCGATGGCCAGAATATAGCCCATCTGTCCCCCCTTGGTCTTGTCGCTTGAATATGAGGTTGCCGGGGATCACGCCCCCTGCCCTACCCTATCCATTGCCGCAGGCGCGGCAAGATCGGGCGGTGGGTCCGGGGCCACCCATGACAGGCGGCCCCGGTCCTTGTCAGATCACTTCCAGGACGCGATCAGCTCGTCATAGGACACCGTCATCGGCTCCTCGTCCTCGTTCTCCAGCTTGGGCTTGGGCGAACCAGGCTCGTTCAGCCAGAACTCCGCATCCTGCGGCTCGTTCAGCTTGGGGCCGATATCGCCCTGCACACCAGCACGCTCGATCCGCTCCATCACGCGCTCCATGTCAGAGCAGAGCGTGTCGAGAGCTTCCTGTGCCGTCTTGGCACCGGACATGGCGTCACCGATGTTCTGCCACCACAGCTGCGCCAGCTTGGGGTAATCCGGCACGTTCGTTCCCGTGGGCGACCATGCCACGCGGGCGGGCGAACGGTAGAATTCGACCAGACCGCCCAGACGGGGCGCACGCTCGGTAAAGCTGTCGTGCTGGATGGTGGATTCACGCACGAAGGTCAGGCCGACATGGGCCTTCTTCACGTCTACCGTTTTCGAGGTGACGAACTGCGCGTAAAGCCATGCCGCCTGCGCGCGATCGACCGGGGTCGATTGCATCAGGGTCCACGATCCCACGTCCTGATAGCCGACCTTCATGCCGTCCTGCCAGTAAACGCCATGCGGGCTGGGGGCCATGCGCCATTTCGGCGTGCCGTCCTCGTTCATCACGGGCAGACCTTCCTTGACGGTATCGGCGGTAAAGGCGGTGTACCAGAACATCTGCTGCGCGATATTGCCCTGCGC
>JAMWZF010000501.1:0-903 GCA_024304875.1 Paracoccaceae bacterium | reverse complement strand
AAGATGTGTATAAGAGACAGTCGCCGATCAGGTCGTGGGTCACCTTGATGCCGGTGATCGCGGTGAAGGCCGGGGCCAGCACCTGGCTTTCATATTCATGCGTGGTGATGGTTTCGGACACGACCTTGATCTCCATCCCCGCAAAGGGCTGGGCCGCGTCGATGAACCACTGCATCTCGGCTTCCTGTTCGGCGCGTGTCAGGCTGGACATGTCCCCGATCTCGGCATCCAGAAACGCGGTTGCCGCGTTCATGTCCGCAAAGGCCGGGCCCGCCAGGATCAGCAGCGCCGCCGTGGTTGATTTGAATCTCAGGCTCATTCTTGGTTTCCTCCCATGTTGAACCGTTGGCGTGAGGTTTGTCGTGCCGTCGGGGGTCCCTCCCTCCCCCGGCGGATCATCCGGTCACACCCAGCGAAACACCGCCGCGGCATAGACCAGACAGAGGATGAGGGCGTAAGGCTGACTTGCACCCACAAGCCCGAGCCAGCCCAGATTGATGAAGGCCGACCCCAGAAGCGTGATGAACAGACGATCCCCGCGGGTCGTTTCGATCCTGAGGATGCCGCGCCGCGGCTCCTCGGGGTAGCGGATCGCCAGCACCGTGAAGATGGTCAGCAGCGATGCGATGCTGATGAAGAACAAAGCCGTCGGCCAGGTCCAGGCCATCCATGACAGATCCATCATTGATATTCTCCCATTGCCTCGATGCGCTCGATGACGAGCAGCAGGATCAGGACCAAGGCGGCAACGCCCCCCGTCACGTAAAGGCCCTTGCTGAATGCGCCCCCTGACCAGAGCGGACGCCATGCAAGGATCAAGACGCCGGCGAGGATCACGCCCAGCAGACCGACCATCACACCCTCCCCAGGGCAAAGCCCTTGGCGATGTAGTTGCGCACGAAA
>JAMWZF010000500.1 GCA_024304875.1 Paracoccaceae bacterium | reverse complement strand
TCAACACGCCCAACAACCCGACCGGCACGGTCTATCCCGCCGAATGCCTGCAAGCCATCGCCGCCGCCTGCCAGCACCGCGACCTCTGGCTGATCTCGGACGAGGTCTACGACACCCAGGTCTGGACCGGCGCCCACCTCTCGCCCCGTGCCCTGCCCGGGCTGGCCGAGCGGACAATCGTCATCGGCTCGATGTCCAAGAGCCACGCCATGACCGGATCGCGCATCGGCTGGATCTGCGCGCCCGAGGCGGTGATCGCGCATCTGACCACCCTCGCCACCCACACGACCTACGGCGTCGCGGGATTCGTGCAGGATGCCGCCCTCTTCGCGCTGGCCGCCGGGGCGGATCTCGAGACACGCATCGCCGCTCCCTTCCTGCGCCGCCGCACCATCGCGCTGGAGCTGCTGGCGGGACAGACCGTGGTGCGGGCGGTGCCGCCGGACGGGGCGATGTACATGATGCTGGACATCCGCGCCACGGGGCTGACCGGCGAGCGTTTCGCGAGCTCCCTGCTCGACCACGAACGGGTCGCCGTCATGCCGGGCGAAAGCTTCGGCGCCGCCGCCGCGGGGCACATCCGCGTGGCGCTGACGGTGGAGGACGACGCCTTTGCCGAGGCCTTCGGCAGGACCCTTGCCCATGCCGCGGCGCTGGCAGGCGAGACACTGGAGGCTTGAGCGCGCTGCCCCGCTCCCTACCCTGGGCGCATTGACCCCGGAGGAAGCATTTCCGATGCGCCGCATTCTCGCACGGGGCTTCGAACGCTACATTGGCTGGGGCAGGACTACGACGGGGTGTGGACCGGGTTGACCGCCGGGATAATCCAGTTCCGCATCATCCCCGCCATCCGGGACGACAATCACGCCCGCGGCATCTCGATCGGGATCGACGCGCTGCGCGCCCTCATCGTCCAGCGCGTTCCGCGCTGATGCGCCCGTGCCCGAGGCGATCACCGGGCAGACGCCCGCAGCGGTGCCCGCGGAAGGCGGATCAGAAAGGGGCGGCGACCGCGTTGGTCCCGCCTTCCTCGGCGACGAGCACGAAGTCGATGTCGCTGTAGGCATCCGCCCGCCCCTTCGCATGACCGCCGCCGAGGAAAAGCGCCCGCAGATGCGGCTTGTCCCGAAGGACCCTGGCAATCGTCTCGATGACGTCCACGGCCTGCATCCGGGCCGTTTCGCGGCCTGGGTCCTCCGTGGCCCCGCTGACCGCAAGTAAGCCGGCGGGCCGCCGGGTCGAGACGACAGGAAAGTTTGGAACCACGCCCGATTTCCGGCGGCGCGGGGTCCGGAAGAGAGGTAATGTCCGGTGCATGACGCTCTTTGCCCTGCCCGATCCCGACACGCTCTACGCCGCGCTTCTGGCGCGGGATGCGAACTACGACGGCCGCGCCTTCGTCGGCGTGACCTCGACCGGCATCTTCTGCCGGCTCACCTGCCCCGCACCCAAGCCCAAGGCCGACAATTGCCGGTTCTACGGGACCCCGGCCGAATGTGCTGGCGCGGGGTTCCGCCCCTGCAAGCGGTGCCATCCGCTGGGGGAGGAACCCTTGGTGACGGAGCTGCTCGACAAACTGGGCGCCGATCCCGGGCGGCGCTGGTCGGAGGACGACCTCGTCGCCCTCGGCCTCGATCCATCGACCGTGCGCCGCGCCTTCAAGCGGCGGCTGGGCATGACCTTTCTCGACATCGCGCGCCAGCGGCGGCTGGCCCGGGGGGTGCGGACGATGGAGGGGGACGCCAAGGTCATCGCGGCCCAGATCGACGCCGGGTTCTCGTCGCCCTCGGCCTTCCGCGCCGCCTTTGCCCGGCTGCTGGGGCGCGCGCCGGGGAGTCTGGCGAAAGATGCGATGTTGAAGGCCGCGGTCATCGACGGCCCGGTCGGCCCGCTTCTGGCGGTGGCGGATGCGGGCGCGCTCTACCTGCTGGAATTCCTCGAGCGGGGCGCGCTGTCGGCCGAACTGCGGGCGCTGGACCGGGACAGCCGCGGTGGCCTTGGCATCGGGCGCACGGCGCTGCACGACCGGCTGGAACGGCAGCTGGCCGAATTCTTCGCAGGGGACCGTCCAGCCTTCGACATTCCCCTCGCCCCCGGCGGCACACCGTTTCGCCGGCGGGTCTGGGACCAGCTCGTCACCATACCGGCGGGCGAGACGCGCAGCTACGGCGAGATCGCCCGCGCCATCGGCCAGCCCACCGCGACCCGGGCCGTGGCGCAGGCCAACGGAGCCAACCG
>JAMWZF010000050.1 GCA_024304875.1 Paracoccaceae bacterium | reverse complement strand
CGCCTGCTCGGTGTGCCGCTCCTCGCCATCGCGGGCTTCCTGAGCCTCTGGGCCGTCCTTGCGCCCACGGTGCAGACCTCGCTCGGCGCCGTGCCTGGTCCGGCGGCTGTCTGGGAGGAAGCGGTCAACCTGCACCGCGACGCCGCCGCCAAGGCCGCCAGCGAAGAGCGTTTCTACGAACAGGTTGCTGTCCGCAACCAGCGCCTCATCGACGCGGGCCGCGGGGACGAGATCACGCCCATCGCCTATACCGGTGCGCCGTCCTACTACGACCAGATCTGGACCTCGATCGGAACCGTCTTCTTCGGCTTCCTGATCGCGACCGCCGTGGCAGTGCCGCTGGGGATCCTCGCGGGCCTGTCCCCCACCGCCAACGCCGCGATCAATCCCATCGTGCAGATCTTCAAGCCGGTCAGCCCGCTGGCCTGGCTGCCGATCGTGACGATGGTGGTCTCGGCGGTCTACGCGACCAACGACGGCCTGTTCGCCAAGTCGTTCCTCGTCTCGGCCATCACCGTCACACTCTGCTCGCTCTGGCCGACGCTGATCAACACCGCGCTCGGCGTGGCGAGCATCGACAAGGACCTTATCAACGTCTCCAAGGTGCTGAAGATGGGCACCTGGACCAAGATCCGCAAACTCGTGCTGCCCTCGGCACTCCCGCTGATCTTCACCGGCCTGCGGCTGTCCCTCGGAGTCGGCTGGATGGTCCTGATCGCGGCCGAGATGCTGGCCCAGAACCCGGGCCTTGGAAAGTTCGTCTGGGACGAGTTTCAGAACGGCTCCTCCAGCTCTCTCGCCAAGATCATGGTCGCGGTCCTGACCATCGGGATCATCGGCTTCCTGCTGGACCGGCTGATGTTCGCGATCCAGTCCGCCTTCACCTTCTCGAACAACCGGTGAGCAAGATGACAATCCTGAAATTCGACAACGTCTCCAAGAGCTACGGCACCGGCACCCATCGCACGGAGGTCTTGAAGGACGTAGATCTCACGGTCGCCGAAGGCGAATTCCTCGTCCTCCTCGGCTTCTCGGGCACCGGCAAGACGACCCTCATCAACCTGATGGCCGGGCTCGAGGCGCCGACGAAGGGCACCGTCACCTTCAAGGGTCAGCCCATCACCGGGCCGGGGCCCGAGCGGGGGGTGATCTTTCAGAACTATTCCCTGATGCCCTGGCTGACGGTGAAGGGGAACGTGATGCTGGCGGTGGACACCATGTTCCCCGGCCTGTCCCGCGCCGAGAAGGAGGCCAAGGTCGCCCACTACGTCGGCATGGTCGGCCTCGGCCACGCCATGACCCGCCGCCCGGCCGAGCTGTCGGGGGGCATGCGCCAGCGGGTCAACGTCGCCCGCGCACTGGCGATGGACCCCGAGATGCTGCTGCTGGACGAGCCGCTCTCGGCGCTTGACGCGCTGACCCGCGGCAACCTCGCCGAAGAGATCGAACAGATCTGGGAGCAGGACAAGAAGACCTGCGTCCTCATTACCAACGACGTGGACGAGGCGATCCTGCTGGCCGACCGGATCATCGCGCTTAACCCCGACGGCACGCTGGGCGAAGAATTCCCCGTGACCCTCGCCCGCCCGCGCGACCGCGCCGCGATGAACCACGAGACCGCCTTCAAGGCCCTCCGTGCCCGCGTCACCACCTACCTGATGGACGCCGGCATCGCCGCCAAGGTCGAGGGGACCAAGCAGCTGCCCAACGTCACCCCGATCCACGGCCTGCCCAAGGCCGTGGCCGAGGCACAGGCCGGCCAGATCGAGGAGCGGTTCCTCAGCTTCGAGATGCTGCACAAGGTCTACCCCACGCCAAAGGGCCCCCTCACGGTGGTCGAGGACTTCAATCTCAAGATGGACCGCGGCGAGTTCATCTCGCTGATCGGCCATTCCGGCTGCGGCAAGTCCACCGTGCTGACAATGGCGGCGGGCCTCAACGACATCTCCAAGGGCGTCATCAAGCTGGACGGCTACGAGGTGCGCGGCGCCGACCCCGAGCGTGCCGTTGTCTTCCAGTCGCCCTCTCTCTTCCCCTGGCTCACCGCGCGAGAGAACTGCGCCGTCGGCGTCGACCGGGTCTATCCCCGCGCCAGCCGGGCCGAGCGGCAGGACGTGGTGGACTACTACCTCGAACGGGTCGGCCTTGCCGATGCGATGGACAAGCCCGCCGCGGACCTCTCGAACGGGATGAAGCAGCGGGTCGGCATCGCCCGGGCATTCGCCCTCTCGCCCAAGCTGCTCCTGCTCGACGAGCCCTTCGGGATGCTCGACAGCCTGACACGCTGGGAGTTGCAGGAAGTGCTGATGGAGGTCTGGTCGCGAACCAAGGTCACGGCGATCTGCGTCACCCACGACGTGGACGAGGCGATCCTGCTGGCCGACCGCGTGGTGATGATGACCAACGGCCCGCAGGCCACCATCGGTAAGATCGTGAACGTCGACCTGCCCCGGCCCCGGACCCGCAAGGCCCTGCTGGAGCACCCCGATTACTACCTCTACCGCGAGCAGGTTCTGAATTTCCTCGAGGAATACGAACACGGCGCCACGCCCAAGGCGGCTGCCAAGCAGGAGGCGGCGTGATGGACGCCGTTGCAGATCAGGCCGTCGACACCTTCATCCAGGTGACCGAAGTCTGGGTGCCGGACAGGGACCGGCTGGTCCTGGAAAGCGGCGCCTACGGCGACCTCGGCGCCTTCGCCGAGGCCTCCCGCGCGACCTCCTTCGCAAAGGGCGAGGGCCTGCCCGGCAAGGCCTGGGTCGAGGCGCGGCCTGTGGTCCTCAAGGGCTTCGACGGCTCATACTTCAAGCGGACCGAAGCGGCCGCCGAGGCGGGGCTGACCGCCGCCGTCGCGGTGCCGGTCTTCGCCGGACCCGATCTGAAGGCGGTGCTGGTGGTCCTCTGCGGCGACGACGAGGCACGCACCGGCGCGATCGAGGTCTGGGCCGCGAAGGACGACCTGATGATGCTGGACGACGGCTACTACGGCGCCGCAAAGCAGTTCGAATGGGTCTCCCAGCACACGCATTTCCCGCGGGGGCAGGGGCTTCCCGGTGGGGTCTGGTCCTCGGCGACGCCCATGCTGATGCGCGACCTCGGATCGGGCTACCGCTTCATCCGGGCGGAAAGCGCGGGCAGGGCGGGGTTGACCACGGGCCTCGGCCTGCCAGTGCCCGTGCCCTCGGGCCAGGACTACGTGCTGACGCTTTTGTCCGCCCGGGGCACCCCCATCGCCCGCCGGTTCGAGATCTGGGACGCCCGCCCCGCCAAGGTCGGCAAGTCCGGCGGCGCCGAACTGATCGACGGCATCTGCGCCCGCGAGGGCCGGCTCTGGACCGGCACGGAAGAAACGCCGCGCCGCACCCAGCCCTGGCAGGGCGTCGTCGGCCAGGCCCTCGGCCGCGGCCTGCCAGTGGTAGAGCAGGGCAGCCCGTCCCGCACGGCCGGCTACGACACCATGGTCGCGCTGCCGATCCACGACGGCGCCGCCCTGTCCCACATCATTGCTTGGTATTGCTGAGGAGGCCGCCATGAAAAACCTCGTCGTCATCGGCGCCGGAATGGCCACCGGGCGGATGCTGGAGCATCTGCTGGAGGCCGACGCCGGCGCCTACAGTATCACGCTGTTCAATGCCGAGCCGCGCGGCAACTATAACCGGATCATGCTCTCGCCGGTCCTGTCGGGAGAGAAAAGCTACGAGGAGATCGTCACTCATGACGCCGCCTGGTATGCTGCGGCCGGGGTGACTTGCCGCTTCGGCGAGCGGGTGCTGAGCGTCGACCGGGACCGCAAGGTGGTGGTCGGCGAGCAGGGCGAGGTGCCCTACGACGTGCTCGTGCTCGGCACCGGCTCCGACCCCTTCATCATCCCGCTGCCGGGCCACGACCTGCCGGGCGTGGTGGCCTATCGCGACCTCGACGATACGAACGCGATGATCGACGCCTGCCAACCCGGCAACCGTGCGGTCATCATCGGCGGCGGTCTTCTGGGCCTCGAAGCCGCCGCCGGCCTGCGCCTGCGCGGAATGGGCGTCACAGTCCTGCACATCGCCGGCCATCTGATGGAACGGCAGCTGGACGAGAACGCGGGCTACTTGCTTCAAAAGGATCTCGAGAAACGCGGCATCGACGTGATCTGCGGCGCCAATACCGAGGCGATCGAGGGCGAGGGCCGTATTGAGCGAGTGCGCCTGAAGGACGGCACGGTCATCGACGCCGACATCGTCGTCATGGCCGCCGGCATCCGCCCCTCTGCCAAGCTGGCCAAGGACAGCGGCATCGACGTCGGCCGCGCTATCACGGTCGACGCGCAGATGCGCACCTCGGACCCCTCGGTCTTCGCCGTCGGCGAATGCGTGGAGTTCGACGGCCAGCTCTTCGGCCTGGTGGCGCCGCTCTACGACCAAGCCAAGGTGCTGGCCGCGACGCTGCTGGGGCAGGAGGCCGCCTTCGTCCCCAAGGAGCTGTCCACCAAACTCAAGGTCACTGGCTGCGACCTGTTTAGCGCCGGCGACTTCGCCGAGGGCGAGGGGCGCGAGGACATTGTCTTCCGCGACCCAGGCCGAGGCGTCTACAAGCGTCTCGTCCTCGAGGAGGGCCGGCTGATCGGCGCGGTGATGTACGGCGACACGGCGGATTCAGGCTGGTTCTTCGGCCTCATCAAGGACGGCACCGATGTGGACGAGATGCGCGATACGCTCATCTTCGGCCCGGCCTTCCAGGGGGGCGCTACTGCGGACCCTCTGTCAGCCGTTGCAGCCTTGCCGCCTGAGGCGGAGATCTGCGGCTGCAACGGCGTGTGCAAGGGGCAGATCGTGCAGGCGATCGAGGCCGGCGCGACCGACCTCGGCACGGTGCGGGCGACCACCAAGGCCAGCGCCTCCTGCGGGACCTGCACCGGCCTCGTGGAACAGGTGCTCTCGGTCGCCTTGGGCGACGGCTTCTCCCTCCCGACCGCCCAGCCCATCTGCGGGTGCACGGACCTCACGCACGAGGACGTCCGGCGGCTCATCAAGACCAAGGAACTGAAATCGCAGCCGGCGGTCTGGCAGGAACTCGGCTGGACTACCCCCAACGGCTGCCACGTCTGCCGCCCGGCGGTGAACTTCTACCTCCTTGCCGACTGGCCGCTGGACTACACCGACGACCCGCAAAGCCGGTTCGTCAACGAACGCAACCACGCCAACATCCAGAAGGACGGGACCTATTCTGTCATGCCCCGGATGTGGGGCGGCATGACCGATGCGAAGGAACTGCGCGCCATAGCCGATGCCGCCGACAGATACGGCGCCGCGGTCAAGGTCACCGGCGGCCAGCGGATCGACCTTCTGGGCGTCAAGAAGGAAGACCTGCCGCTGATCTGGGCGGACCTGAACGCCGCCGGCATGGTGTCGGGCCACGCCTACACCAAGGGCCTGCGCACGGTGAAGACCTGCGTCGGCTCCGACTGGTGCCGGTTCGGGACGCAGGACAGCACCGGGCTGGGGATCAAGCTGGAAAAGCGGCTCTGGGGGTCGTGGACGCCGCACAAAGTCAAGCTCGGCGTCTCGGGCTGCCCGCGCAACTGCGCCGAGGCGACCTGCAAGGACGTGGGCATCGTCTGCGTCGACTCTGGCTACCAGATCGGGGTCGGCGGCGCGGCGGGCATGGACGTCAAGGAGGTGGAGCGCCTCGTCGACGTGCGGACCGAGGAGGAGGCGATCGACTGGACCGTCGCATTCGTCCAGCTCTACCGCGAGAACGCCAGGTACCTCGACCGGCCCTACAAGTGGCTGGCCAAGGTGGGCCTCGACTGGGTCAAGGAGACCATCTCCGACCCCGCCGAGCGGCAGGCGCTGGTGGCGCGTTTCGATATCTCGCAATCGGTCTACCAGACCGACCCCTGGGCCGAGCGGGCCACACCGGAGGCGGCACGCAGCTTCCTTCCCATCGCAGACCTGACGCTGGAGGCCGCGGAATGAGCTGGATCGACGTGGGACATATCGACGACATCCCCCTGCGCGGGGCCCGGACGGTCAAGACGCGGGGCGGCTGCGTCGCCCTGTTCCGCACCGGCGAGGCCGAGGTCTTCGCCACTTCCGGCACCTGCCCGCACAAGGGCGGGCCGCTGGCCGAGGGGATCGTGCACGGCCGCAAGGTGACCTGTCCGCTGCACAACTGGGTGTTCAGCCTCGAGACGGGCGAGGCGCAGGGCGCCGACGAGGGCCGCATCGCCACCTATCCCGTGCGGATCGAGGACGGCCGGCTGATGCTCGACACGGCCCGACTGGTGCGGAGCGCGGCGTGACCGGGTCCGTCCGCTCCACCTGCGCCTACTGCGGCGTCGGCTGCGGCGTGCTGCTGACACCTGACGGGCTGGGCGGGCTGGAGGTGAAGGGCGACCCCGACCACCCGGCGAACCGCGGGCGGCTCTGCGGCAAGGGCGCGGCGCTTGGTGAGACGGTGGGGCTGGAGGGGCGCCTTCTGTCCCCCCGCGTCGACGGGCGGGACACCCACTGGGACAGCGCGCTGAACCTCGTAGCGAAGCGGTTCTCGGACGCCATCGCCATGCACGGGCCGGATGCGGTCGCCTTCTACCTCTCGGGCCAGATGCTGACCGAGGACTATTACGTCGCCAACAAGTTGATGAAGGGCTTCATCGGCTCGGCCAATGTGGACACCAACTCCCGCCTCTGCATGGCCTCGACCGTCGCCGGGCACCGCCGCGCCTTCGGCACCGACACCGTGCCCGGCACCTACGAGGACCTCGAGGAGGCCGACCTCGTCGTTCTCGTCGGCTCCAACCTCGCCTGGTGCCATCCGGTGCTCTACCAGCGGCTGTCGGCGGCCAAGGTGGCGCGGCCCGCCATGCGCGTGGTCGTCATCGACCCCCGGCGCACCGCCACCTGCGACATCGCCGACATGCACCTTCCCATTGCCCCCGGCGCGGACGTGGCGCTGTTCAACCGGCTCTTTACCGCGATCTACGAGGGCGGGGCGCTGGACAAGGACTACCTCGCCCATACGGACGGCTTCGACGCGGCGCTGCGGGCGGCCTATGCCGACAAGGGCGACACCGGGCTCGACGCGGCCGCGGTCGAGGCCTTCTGCGCCCTCTGGCTGCGGACCGGGAAGGTCGTCACCGTCTTCAGCCAAGGGGTGAACCA
The DNA here is from genome assembly GCA_024304875.1 of Paracoccaceae bacterium. GTDB lineage: Bacteria > Pseudomonadota > Alphaproteobacteria > Rhodobacterales > Rhodobacteraceae > JAMWZF01. The sequence continues at coordinate 6,137 of JAMWZF010000050.1, read as the reverse complement.
GTCCTCCTCGGGCACCGACAAGGTGAACGCTATCCTCAACTGCCACCTCGCGACCGGACGGATCGGCAAGCCGGGGATGGGGCCGTTCTCGGTCACCGGCCAGCCCAACGCGATGGGCGGGCGCGAGGTGGGCGGCCTCGCCAACATGCTCGCGTGCCACATGGAGCTGGAGAACGCCGAACACCGGCAGGCCGTCCGCACCTTCTGGGAGGCGCCCACCGTGCCCTCCGCCCCCGGCCTCAAGGCGACCGAGATGTTCGACGCGGTCGAGCGGGGTGAGATCCGGGCGCTCTGGATCATCCACACCAACCCCGCCGTGACCCTGCCCGAGGCCGACCGCGTCCGCGCCGCCATCGCCGGCTGCGACTTCGTCGTCGTCAGTGACGTGACCGACGCGACCGATACCGCGCGGCTGGCTCACGTCCTGCTGCCCGCGACGGCCTGGGCGGAAAAGGACGGCACCGTCACCAACTCCGACCGGACGATCAGCCGCCAGAGGGCGGCTCTGACCCCGCCGGGGCAGGCCCGGCCCGACTGGTGGCACCTCGCCGAAGTGGGCAAGCGCATGGGCTGGACCCGCGCCTTCGACTACGCCGGCCCCGCCGAGATCTTCCGCGAACACGCCGCTCTGTCGGGGATCGCCGGGCGCTTCGGGCTCGACTTCGACATCTCGGGCCTCGCGGACCTGTCGGACAGCGCCTACGCCTCTATGGCCCCGGCCCGCTGGCCGGTCACGGCAGCGCGGCAGGGCGGGCGGTTCTTCGCGGACGGCGCCTTCTACACCCTGGACGGGCGGGCGCGGCTGGTGCCCGTGATCTCCCGCGCGCCCGCCGCGCCGCTGACGGACGCGCGGCCCTTCCGGCTCAACACCGGGCGGGTGCGGGACCAGTGGCACACGATGACGCGCTCGGGCACCTCGCCCCGCCTCTCGCGGCACCTCGCAGAGCCCTACCTAGAGATCCACCCCATCGATGCCACCCGCCTCGGCCTGCGCCCGGCCGAGTTGGCCGAGGTCGAGAGCAATGCAGGCCGGGCCGTCCTGCGGGCCCTGGTCACCGATCAGGTGGCGCCTGGCCAGGTGTTCGCCCCCATGCACTGGACGGGCGAGACCGCGCCGACGGGCCGGATCGACGCCGTGGTCGCCTCCGTCACAGATCCGGTCAGCGGCCAGCCCGAGAGCAAGGCAGCCGCCGTCGCGGTGAGCCGTTGGCCCGCAGCCTGGTATGGCTTTGCCGCGACCTCATCCAAACCCGCGCCGCGCGCACCTTATTGGGCCGCCGCGTGTTCGCAGGGGGGATGGCGCCTGGAGCTTGCGGGGACGAACACGGTCGAGGATTGGCAGACGGAAGCCCGCGTTCTGTTCGGGCTGCCGGATGCTGCTTGCCTCGACATGTCCGATGTCCGCCGAGGCGTTCATCGGCTGGCATTTCTCGACGGCGACCGGGTCGTCGCAGCGCTCTTCGTCGCACCCGAACCGGTGGCGGTGTCGCGCGACTGGCTCGCCGGGGCGCTCGGCGGCGAAAGCGCCGGCATCCTCGCCGGGCGGCCGGCCGGCGACCGGCCGGACCCCGGCCCGATCGTCTGCAGCTGCCTGAACGTGGGTGTGAACACGATCCTGTCGGCCGTGGAAAGCGGCACGGCTATGAGTGTGGAGGCCGTCGGTGCCGCCCTCGGCGCGGGCACCAGCTGCGGCTCCTGCCGGCCCGAGATCGCGGCCCTGATCGCGCGGGTCCATGCGTGGGAGGCGGCGGAATGAACCTTGCTGCATATGTCCGGATCCTCGCCCGCGGGCAAGGCCGCGCCCGGTCCTTCACCCAGGACGAGGCGCGGGAGGCGATGACTTTCATGCTCCGCCCGGACGCGGCCCCCGAGGCGGTGGGCGCGATCCTGATGCTGCTGCGGATGAAAGGCGAGACGGCGGAGGAGATCGCGGGCTTCACCCTCGGCGCCCGCGCCAGCCTGCCGGCCTGGACCGGCTCGCGCCCCGCGCTCGACTGGCCGAGCCTCGCCGCCGGCGGCAGCCGGGGCCTGCCCTGGTTCCTCCTGTCCGCGCGTCTGGTGGCCGAGGCCGGTGTCCCGGTGCTGCTGCACGGCTGGAACTCGCACCGGTCCGATGGGGCCTCGGTCCGGGACGCGCTCGGACCGCTCTGTATCCCGGTCGCCCGAGACACGGCCGACGCAGCCCGTCACATGGACGGCACCGGCCTCGCCTACCTGCCGCTGGAAATCCTCTCGCCCCCACTAATGCGGCTCCTCTGCCTGCGCGACGTCCTCGGCCTGCGCTCCTGCGTGAACACCGTTCTGCGGATGCTCAATCCCGGAGGCGCAGGGGCCGCCGTCCAGGGGGTCTTCCACCCCGCCTACCGCGAGATCCAGCGCGACGCCGCACGCCTGATCGGCCTGCCCCGGCTGACCGTGCTCAAGGGCGGCGGCGGCGAGTTCGAACACCACGCCGCCAAGGACATTGCCCTCTTCGGCCTGCGGGACGGCACCGAGTGGGCTGGGCAGACCGGCGCCGCCAATATCAGGCCCCGCCGCCTTGCCGACGCGCCTGCCGATCCCGGCGCCCTGACCGCCGTTTGGGAGGGACGGCTCGCCGACCCCTTCGCCGAAGAGATCGTTCTTTCCACCGCCGCGCTGGCGCTCGACACGGCCGGCCTGTCCGATCCCTGGGCGATCGTCCGCACTCTATGGGCCGACCGCACCCGCAGCGCCGCCTGACAGGAGACCGCCATGAAGAGCTTCCCCGTGTTCGTCCGCACCACCGGCCGCAGGGTCGTCATCCTCGGCGGCGGCGAACAGGCGGCCCAGAAGGCGCGGCTCCTGCTCAAGACCGACGCCGAGCTGGTCATCGCGGCGGCCGAGATCGACGACGAACTGGCCGGACTGGTCGCCGCGGGCCGGGCGGTTCATCACGCCGGGCCCGTCACGGAAGACCTGCTGGACGGCGCGGCGCTGGCCTTCGTCGGCACAGGCTGCGCGGGGGCGGACGCGGCGCTGGCGGCGCTCGCGCGGGCGGCGCGGGTGCCGGTCAACGCGGTCGACCGGCCCGACCTCTGCGACGTCACCACCCCCTCCATCGTCGACCGCGACCCCGTGGTCGTCGCCATCGGAACCGAGGGAACGGCGCCGGTCCTTGGCCGGCAGATCAAGACCCGGATCGAGGAGATTCTGGACCCGTCCCTCGGCGCCTTCGCTGCTCTTGCAGGGCGGCTGCGCGGAGCGGTCGCGGACCGGGTTCCGCGCCCGGCACGGCGCGGCTTCTGGCATTGGGTCTTCACCGGCCCGGCCTGGGATGCGCACAAGCGGGGCGCCGCGCGCGACGCGGCCCGGATGCTGAAGGACGCTATCGCGGCCGGCGGGGCGGAGACTCACCGCGACGGTCTCCTCTCGCTTGTCGGCGCCGGGCCGGGCGCGCGCGACCTCCTGACCCTACGCGCGGTCGAGCGCCTGCAGGAGGCGGACGTGATCTTCTATGACCGGCTGGTTGACCCCGAGGTGCTGGAACTGGCCCGCCGGGATGCCGAGAGGGTCTACGTCGGCAAGGAGGTCGGCGCGAACGCCTGGCCGCAGGACAGGATCTGCGCCCTGATCGCGGGCGAGGCCGCCAAGGGCCGGCGCGTCGTGCGCCTGAAGTCGGGCGATCCGTCGATCTTTGGCCGGGCACCCGAGGAACTGGCCGCCGCAAAGGCCGCCGGGGTCGCCGTCGAAATCGTCCCCGGCGTCACCGCCATGTGCGCCATGGCCGCAGAGACCGGTCGCTCCCTGACCGAACGGGGCGTCAGCGACACGGTCATCCTGACAACCGGGCAATGCCGCGACGGCGACCCGGAGCCCGACTGGGCGCGCCACGCCCGCCCCGGTTCGACGTTGATCGTTTACATGGCCGGTCGCCGGCTGGGTGACCTCTCCCGCCGGCTGATCGCGAAAGGTGTTCCAGGCGACCTGTGTGTGACGCTTGGATGGTCTATCTCGACGGCCCGGTCACGGACGGAAACGATGCCGCTATCGAGGATCTCGGCATTGCGGTCAGATCAATTGGATGGCCCTCTGCTATTCCGTCTCGACTGGCCAAAACCGGGGCAGGTCATTGACCGGCGGCAGCTCGTCGTGGCGGAAGCAATTCAGGCGGCCCCGCTTGACTCGGGGCTCTGATGCATGTGCCCCGGTCGATCAGTGAAAAGCTGGATTAGTCTAAATGTAATTGGTTGTCGCTGGCCGACGTCGATGACTTCCCATCCACGCTCGGAAAGCCGCTCCTTTCGGGGATAAAGCCACCCCGAGTCGACCCGCGCCAGAATGGCGGTGCTCCCACGCGGGGGCGGGCGCGCCGCCGGTCCCATCGAAGTCCTAGGTGGGCTGCTTCAGCTCGATGGGGATCGGTTCGTCCGCGAAGAAGGTTTGGGGGCGGATCCTTCGCTCCGATGACTTCGGGGACCCAACTGCTCGCGCTTGGGGGCAGATATCGGTGCAAATGGGAGCTTCGAAAGAGTTCAGGATGCTACAACTCTGCCGCAAGTTAGGGGACATTGGACCAAATTACCGAAGAACCCGGCGCTTATTTCGACGATGCATTCTTCAACGCCAGCCAGCATCGAGTTCGTCACCGGCATGCTCCGGAAGAAATAGCGGCTGATTTCAGCTTGACGTCATTCCGCAGACCGCTTTCGTTTCTCCATCGACGGCGCTGCAGCTCCTGCAGGCATCCGGGGGTCGACCCGTCACCCGTTCCGGCTCAGGAAGGCGAGCACATCGGAGCGGTGGAGCAGCCCGATCACCCGGACCCCGTCCACGACAGGGAAAACGCGGTGGGGATGATCGATGAACATCTGCGCCGTCCGGATCACCTCGTCGGAGGACTGGACCGTGACGACCTCGGCCGTCATGTGGTCCGCCACCCGGCCGGTCCATTCCCGGTGATAGGCGGCGTGGAGGGCTGGCCGGAAACAGTCCTTCTGGGTCAGGATCCCGGCAAGCCGGCCTTCTTCATCCAGCACCGGCGCCGCGGCCGCCCTCGCCTCGACCAGCAGGGCGACGGCCCGACGGATCGGGGTGTCCGGGGACAGGATCGGTGCCTCCGTGCGGGCCAGCGCTCCGACGCGGTAGGCGGTCATGCCCGGTCTCCGGCGGGGGCGCGCTTGCGCAGGGGGCAATCGGCGCAGCGCGCCTCGGGCAGCGCATCGGCGGCGCCGCAGCTTGTCCGCGCCGGACCGCGGCCAAGGGCGAGGCCAAGGCCGATCCCCCCGGCGGCGAGGCTGATGACAGCGATGGCGAGAAGGGTCTCGGTCACAGCAGGAACTCCCCGATCCGGCCGGTCCGGCGCTGGCGCAGGCTGCCCTCCACCTCCACCAGGAAGAGGGCGCTGATGTCGCGGGCGGCGGCAAGGTCCTGTCCCGCCACCTCTCCGGCGGCGAAGAGGGCCGTGGCCCATCCGTCCGCCGTCATCGCGTCCTCGGCCACAACCGTGACGGATCGCAACCTGCCCCGGGCCGGGTCGCCGGTGGCGGGGTCGATGATATGGCCGTAGGTCCGGTCGCCGACCGCATAACCCTGCTCGCCGAGGCCCGAGGTGGCGCAGGCCGCCCCGGCGGGCAGGCGCAGGACGGCGGGCGGGGCAGAGCCGGGCAGGGGAGAGGCCACGGCCACCTGCCAGTCCCGCCCTGCCGGGTGGTGCCCGAGGGCGACAAGCTCTCCGCCAAGGTCGAGGAGCGCGTCCCGAAGCCCGGCCCCCCGGGCGATCGTCGCCGCCCGGTCGAGGGCGTGGCCCTTGGCGATGCCGCAGAGGTCGAGGGTCAGGTCGGCATGGGTCTTCGAGAGCGTTCCGACTCCGGCGGACACCCCCCGCCAATCGGGTCCGCCGCCCTGGATCGGGCCGAACCCCCAGCGCGCGACGAGCGGGCCGACCGTCGGGTCGAAGGCCCCGTCGCTCGCCGCCGCCAGGTCCAGCGCGGCGCGGGTGACCGACAGGAGCGCTGGGTCGGCGGCGATCTCGCCGGCCCCGCCCGCGTTGAACCGGCTGACCGTGCTGTCCGCCCGCCAGGGCGACATGACCCGGTCGATCCGGGCGAAGGCGGCCTCGATGGCCGGAGCAAGCGGGTCAAGATCCGCCTCCGCTGCCGCTGTCAGCCCCCAGCCGG
>JAMWZF010000005.1 GCA_024304875.1 Paracoccaceae bacterium | reverse complement strand
GGCGGGATCATCGGAGGCGGATTGGTCCTGCTCGTCCTCGCCCTGTGACGGCGCCCCCTAGAAATGCAGGGGATCGCGGAGGGCAGTGACCTCGCCGGCGGCCACCTCGGCGCCGCTGTTCAGCACCACCACGATCCCCGACGGCCCCTGGCGGATTTCGCGGACCGCCTGGTAGACCTCGACGGGCTCGGTCCGGATCGGGTCCTCGCCGGAATAGCTCGTCATCTCGAGAGTGTATTCGCCGGGCGCCAAGGGGGCACCGCCCAGTCCGATGCCCGTCCAGTCGAGCGTATCGACGTCGAGGGGGATGTCGAAGCGCTGCATCTCGATGCCCTGCGCTGTGCGCACGACCAGTTCGGCGCGGTCGGCCCCTGCGAGCGGGCTGGAGGCGAAGGTGACCGGCGTGACACCGTCGAACTGAACGGGCGCTGCCGCCCGCGCCTCCATCCCGACCCAGCCGGCCATCTCGGCCATACCGCTCGCGCCAAGCTGCGCGGTCAGACCGGTGAGCAGGTCATTGGTCAGGACCTGCTGCTCGACCCCCGAAAAGGTGGCGAGCTGAACGGCAAAGTCGGTGGAGTCGAGCGGGTTCAGGGGATCCTGGTTCTGAAGCTGGGCGGTCAGCATCCGAAGAAATGTCTCGAAATCCGACGAGATCGCCGTCCCGCTTCCGGGCCTTTGAGGTGCTGCTGCGGCTGGCGCACTGACTGACGTGATGGGATCGGCCATCGTTCGGCCCTTTCAAAGTCGGAGGTCGAGACCGGTGGACCCGGGATGATGCGGCGTCGTGGCGGCAGGGCGCGCGGTATCTGTCGGCGGCGCCACACCGGTGTCGGTCGGCCCGCCACTCTGCCCGCGACCCGCCGGGTCCTGACGATCCTTGCGATCCTGGAAGCTGAAGCTGCTCTGCTCGTAGCCCAGATCGCGGAATTCGCGGGCCAGCGTCTCGATATTGCGACGCAGCAAGTCGGCCGTTTCGGGCCGGTCCGCCAGAACGGCGACCGCGATGATGCCGTCCTGGACCGAGACGGTCAGCCGAACCCGTCCCAGCTCTTCCGGCGAGAGCCGGATTTCGACCGGGCCACCGGGGAGCGGCACCACGGACATCGCCATCTGACGCGCAACCTGCTGCGCGATGTGGGGCGATGCCGCCAAGGACGGCCCATGTGTCGCGGCTCCCTGCACGGCCGATCCGGTATTCGAGACGATACCGTCAGCTTGCATGTCCGGTCCGATATCCCGTTGTGACATCTCGACCAAGGATGCGGGGGGCTGCCCCGGTCCGCCCGTCTGGCCGGCGGACGGAGGGGGGCCACCCGGGACCGCAGGACCGGAGACTGGATGGAGATTGGACGGGGCGACAAGCCGAGACCGCTCCGTCGATCCCTCTCTGGCTTCGCTCCCGGCCCGAACGTCGCGGCGGCGGCCCTCCCCACCTGCGTCGGTCGCAGGCATGGCGACTGCGGCGCCGGCCGCAGGGAATTGCCGGTGCGACCCCCCGACCCCGGGGGGCAAGAGGCCAGCCTGCTGAGAGGAGGGCTGCACAATCGGCGCCGAACGATCCTGCACATCTGCGGTGGCCGCTTCCTGTCGCCAGACCGGGATCGGGGCCGGTGAGTTACGGAAGTCGGCCGATTGCGGGACGCGCTCGCCCCGCGCTGGACTGTTCGGATCGGCCGGGGGCCGTGCCGCCGGGTGCCCCTCTTCGCCCGCGGGCACGGGTGCGGCAGCCAGCCTGTCGCCAGCCGACACCGCACGGTGCGGTTCGATCATCTCGCGGTCGATCGCGGACGCCGCTCCGCCTTTCAGATCTTCGGCCGGTATCCTCGCCGGCGGCTGCAAGGGCGGCTTCCAGGACGCGCCTGCCCCTGGATCACCGTCTTGCATGGCTTTGGCGGCGGAGGGGATCGGTCCCCAATGGGCCGGGACCTGCGGCTCCGCCCCGCGCGGTCCCTTTGCCGCTGCCTCGATCGCGGCGAACCCATCCGTCGGAAGGACGTCGGCCTGGTCGTCCGGGTCGTTTGGGCCGCCACTTTCGGACCGCCCATGCCCATCCTCGCCGGACCCGGCGGCAGCGCGCTCCCGCCCCCCCTCGCCGCCATGGCCGCGGACCACCGGCTCGTCCACCATCTGCCCGAATGCACCATCCGTGGCTCTGGGACCTTCGGCACTACTCGATCCCGCTTTCACGCTTGCCACCGACGGAGGCGCGGCCTGCAGGAGAGGAAAGTCGGTCATCGGTTCTCCGATCGCATAAAGATTCGACGGGTTTTTCGCAGATGAGACTTACCGATTCTTTACTCGGATCGGGTCTCATCCCCCGAAATCGCTCGAATTGGAGATACTCATGGACCCGACCATCGCGCTCCCTTCCCTCCCCTCGTCCCGCGCGCTGTCTAGGCTGGAGGACCGACTGCGCGCCGCGACGCAGGCGCTCGAGGCGGGATTTCTGGCCCAGATGCTGGACGTCGCGGGCGTTGGCGCGGCGCCCGAGGCCTTCGGCGGCGGCGCGGGCGAAACGCAGTTCGCCTCCTTCCTGCGCGAGGCCCAGGCAAGGGAGATGGCCCGTGCGGGCGGCATCGGACTGGCCGAGGCGATCTACGAGTCGCTGCTGGACAGAACAGATGGGTGACCGTGTCGCGACTGTCCTCGAGACGATCCTGCGGGAAGAGCGGACGCTTATCCTGGCAGGCAGGTTCGATGCTCTCGGTCCGCTGACGACGCGCAAGGCGGACATGCTGACGCGGATTCCCGATGCGAACATTCCCGGCCCGCGTCTGGCAGCGCTGGCCGATCAGGTCACCCGGAACCAGGCGCTTCTCGACGCGGCGATCCGCGGCATGTCTGCCGCCCGCACCCGGATTCAGGCGGTGATCGGCGCGGGGAGCGGCCTGTCGACCTACGACAGGCGCGGGCAGAAGTCCGAACTGGCGGAGTCGAAAGGGACGTTGCGCAAAAAAGCCTAAGGTTTGAGGCAAAACCAAAGTGATCAGCGCGCGGCAATTAGGACTTCGTTGAGAGTTTCGGGGCAGGTTCGGCCCGCATCCGCAACGGATGGCGCAACGCCGGACAGAACGGTCCGGCCATCCGCAACAGTCAGAATGACGTTCAAGGCCGCCTCGAAGGGACGGTCGCTCTCAACCTGCAATCCGGGTGCAAAGTCACCCTCTGTCAAAGGACCAAAACATGGCCACCTTCCAGGCCCCGCCGTGGTGACCGTCGACGCCGCCCTTCTTGATCTTCTTGATGATGATCGGTCGCGCGTTCGACATCGCCCAAGCCCCCATGACTGTGCAAAGCCGCAGATACCCGTGGAAATGTGGAGGAAAGGTGGCCAACCTCGGTCGGAGAGGCCGCAATGGCGGGATATCAGGGTTAACCGGCCGACCGATCTAGATAAACTTCGTCAGGTCCGCAGAATTCGATCAGATCGTAGCCCGCATCCCGCATGATCCGCGGAACGGTGCCGGTGCCTGTATTGTTCTCGATCGTCCAGATCCGGGGCCGGTAGGCGGCGAAGTCGAAGACCTCGAGCACCGCGACCTCTCCACCTTCGATGTCGAGGGACAGAAGGTCCGGGGTGGAGGTGCCAAGTTCGTCCAGAAGATCCGGCAGGGTCCGGGTCGGCACCGTGTGGACGACCTCGGCATGGCGGGGATCCGCGCGGACGGCATCCAGCAGCCTGGGGTCGTAGGTGGCGGAAAGACCGCTCATCTGCGTCAGGCCGGAGCGCACCTCGATGAACTCGGCTTCGCCCCCGGTCGGCGCGACGGCAACTCCAAGGCAGGGGCAGCGCCGGACCTGCCGCGCCGCCGTCAGCTGCGGCGGTGCGGGTTCCACCAGCAGGCCGGTCCAGCCGCGAAAGACCTCGAGGAACAGGGTGTTGGACCCGGTGACGCCGTCATAGCCGCCGATATCGAGGAACGTTCCGCCGCGCTTGCCGCGCAGGAGACGGTCGACGACGTGGTCCTGGCCGGCCTGCGAGGTGTAGCGGTAGGCAGGCGACAGCATGGCCCGCACCTCGTGCAGTTTCTGAACCAGGGGGCCGCGCCTGCGGCTCTTTTCGGTGCCGAGAAGATCCAGGATATCGCTCTGTGCCGCGGTCAGTTCGGCCTTGGCCGCCTTGATGCAGACGTCGATGGTCACTCGGCCACCCTGTAGTCGGCATAGCTCTTTTCCTCGACCAGCGCCGAGCCGAGCGCGAGGTTGATCCGTTTCTTCACCTCGGCCCGTCGATCGTTGGTGATGTAGACGGCGCGGGCCAGCCCGATGAAGCCGGCGCCGAAGTCGGACCGGCGCTCGAACGCGCGGATATCGTCCTCGATCTGCCACAGATCGCAGTTGATCCGGTAGAGGTCTTCCCAGAGCGCGGTCAGGTCCGCAGAGGGCGGCAGGGCGCGATCGGCCACCTCCGCCAGCGCCGCCATCTCGCGCCGCACGTTGGCGAGCTTGGCCGGGTCGGTGATCCGCTCCGACTTGATCCTCAGGATGGTCAGCCTGTCGATCAATTCGCCCGGGGCGACCGGTATCAGGATGTCGGTCATGCCTCGTCTCCTCCGATTTCGTCTTCCAGGGCGTCCCGCACCTCTTCGAACACCTCGTCCCACCGCAGCGGCGTCCGCTGGCGGAACAGGCGCATGGACGGATACCAGGGCGTCGTGTCGCCCTCGTGGCCGTAGACCCAGAACGGGTCCCAGTGCAGCACGGTCCAGACCGGAACGCCAAGGGACCCGGCGATATGCGCGGTGGCGGTGTCCGAGGTGATGACGAGGTCCATCGCCTGCATCATCGCCGCACAGTCGGCGAGGTCCCGGTCGGTGGAGCCGGCGTCGATCAGGAAGGCGTCCGACCCGTCGGCCTGGAACCGCTCCACCAGCGGGCCCTTGTAGAGCGAGAAGAGCTGCACGCCCGGCACCTCGGTCAGGGGCAGGAATTCACGGTGGGTGAAGGAGCGGAAGGCGTTGCCCTTGTAGGTGACCGACCCGGTCCAGACGACACCGACCCGAAAGGCGTCGCGGTGCGGGCCGACGATCTCGGCGGCGCGTTCGCTGCTGTCCTCCGGCACGTGCAGCCGGGTCGGCGGCGGGATGTCCTCCGGCCCGGTCAGGCCGAGGCGGGGGAGGTCCATCGGTGACAGGCAGACGTCGATCCCGGCCGAGCGCTTCACCTCGGGCGCGGCGAGGTCGGCGCCGGGCAGGCGGGAGAACAGGCGCGCGACGGGCTTTTCCGTCAGGCAGATGACCCTGGCGCAACGCGCCTTCAGCCAGGGCAGGAAGCGCATCATAAGCACCGCGTCGCCAAAACCCTGCTCGGGCACGACAAGCACCGTCTTTCCGGTCAGATCCTCGCCTTGCCAGCGCGGGTAGGGCACCTGCGCCGCCGTCATCTCGCCCGTGCGCCAGCGGGCATCATAGGACCGGAAGCCTTCCTCGTAGTCGCCCGCGCCCAGCTGCGCGAAGGCCAGCTGGAGCTCGATCTCCGCGTCCTCGGGATGGTCGAGCAGCACGTCCGACAGGTAGTCGATCGCGTCGTCGTAAACGCCCTTGCCGCGCATGGCCCGGCCGATGAGGGCCTTCTGCTGCGGATCGTCTGGACGGTCCTTGAGGATCCGGCGGCGCAGGGCGATGGCCTCGTCGTAGCGGCCGACGTCCGTGAGGGCGTTGGCGAAGTTGCCCCGGATTCCGGGCGCATCCGGCGTCAGGGTCAGGGCGCGCATATGGGCGCGGATCGCCTGCTCCGGCTCCCCGCGGGAGCGGAACAGCGCACCGAGGTTCGACCAGATGCCGCCGTCCCGGGGGACGAGGGCAAGGTAGCGGGCATAGCGGCGCTGGGCGGCGTCGAGGTCACCCGCCTTGTGGGCCTCGATCGCGCTGTCGCGCAGCACCGTGAGTGCGGCGCCCTTCTCGTCGCGGGGCATGGCTCAGCCCCTTTTGACCGGATTGACCAACCGGGCCGGGCGCCGGGCTTCGGCCGCCTCGAACAGGGAGAACGTCTGGTTCACGTAGTTCACGGCGCCCGAGATCATCTCCATGTAGTCGAGCAGTTCCGGCGTCCGCTCCACTTCGGACAGGACGACGGACCGGTCCTGCGGCATGGTCTCGAGACAGACATAGAACCACGGATCGCCGCGCCGGATCGTCAGGGGCTTTTCGATGTCGTGCCATTCGAAGGCCCACATCAGCGGGCGCGGCCAGACGTTGATCGGGTAGCGGCCGCCGAAGATGGTGCCGGGCAGCGGATCGCGGGAATAGTGCATGAAGCAGGACAGTTGCGTGGCATAGACCGGCTCGTCCGCGATGAAGACGTAAGGCGTCTCGACCTGGATCGTCGGCACACCGGGATAGCGCCACTCATGCTCCGCGGTCATGTGGACCTTCTCGCGCAGCTTGTTCGAGCGGATGCCGCTCAGATCGCCGGAGAGGTTGCGCAGGACCGGCTTGCCCTCCTTGTCCCGCGCGAACCCGAGATTGAGGTCGAAGGGGCACTTGATGACGAAATACCGGCTTTCCATGTTGATGACGGCCGGGCAGCGGCTGGCGCTCTTGGCGTGGGTGCGGGCCTTGTCGGCGCCGCGAAACCGCTCCGGCGCGTCGTAGATGACGGTGCCCTTCGTCTGGTTGAGGAACCAGCCGACCTGCACCGGCCCCGACGACGGCTCGGTCCCCGCGGTGTTCTCTAAACTCACGGACAGCTGCGTCCCATCGGCCTCCACACGCGCATCCGGCGTCATGTGCCATGATTGCGGCGAATTGGCGGCTGGCAACCGCCCGCGGCGCAGCATCGCGGCGATGTGTTGCCGAAAGGCTAAGGCGTCACGGCCAGGTCCTTGCCACCTTCCGCATCCGACCGGACGGCCAGGTCGATGACCTGCTGCAGCGCAGCACCGCGGCGGAAGTCCGGCGCCACGGGTTCGCCCTGGCGGACCGCGGCAATGAACCGCTCGAAATTGCTCGGGACCTGTGTCGCCCTCACCGGCGTCCATTCCGCCGCCGCCATCGCCTCGGGGCCGAGGCAGGCGCTCAGCCTGGCAGAGCCGTGCGTGTAGATCAGCTCGAGCGCCCCTTCGGTTCCGTAGAGCCTCAGGTGCAGGTCGTTCATGTGACCGGTCGCGAAGCGGGAGGCATGGATCACGCCCGAGGCCCCGCCGGACAGGGCCGCGTGCATCGCCATGCTGTCGTTGGCGTCAAGGACGTACTCCCCGATCCGGTCGTTCTCCGCCTTGGGGAAGGTCGTCATCCGGCAGGACAGGCGCGCGATGTCCTGTCCGGCGGCGTAGGTCAGGAAATCGACGATATGGACGCCCACGTCCCCCATCACGCCCGCGGACCCGTGCCGCGTGCTCAGCCGCCAGAGCCAGCGGCTGTCCGTGCGCCAGTCGCCCCAGGTCGGCTGGGTCAGCCAGCTTTGCAGGTAGGCGGCATCGAAGTGACGCAACTCTCCCAGTTTCCCCCGGGCGATCAGGTCCCGGGCCGCGGTCAGGGCGGGCACGTTGCGGTAGCTGAGGTTGACCATGTTGGTCACGCCGGCGAGGTCCGCCGCTTCGGCCATCGCGGTGGCGTGGGCGGCATTGGTGGCAAGCGGCTTCTCACAGAGGATCGGCAGGCCTGCGGCAAGGACCGGCATCGTGGTGGCGTAGTGGACGGCGTCGGGCGTGACGTTGGTCACCGCGTCGAAGCCCCCTGCCTCGAGCGCCTCCTCGATGCCGGCATGGCGCGTCTCGATGCCGAACGTGTCGGCAAAGGCGGTCAGCCGGTCTTCGTCGACATCCACAGCCCCGGCGAGCGTCACGCCCGCCATCGCGCCGAAGGCCGCGGCGTGACCCTCCGCCATCGCCCCGGTGCCAAGGATCAGAAGGCGGATCGGCGTCACCGGAACCCGTCCTGGCCGTCGCCGTGCAGGCGCGGTCCCGTCGCGGTCAGCGGTTCGGGGGCCTGGTCGGCCGGGACGTTCGGCGCGGCCTCCACGTTGTCGCGGCGCGGGGCGGGGTTGTGCGCCCAGCGGACCGCGTTGGCGATGACCCGTTGGACGTTCGCGTCGTGATAGGTGGGGTAGGTCTCGTGGCCGGGCCGGAAGTAGAAGACCTTCCCGGCGCCCCGCCGCCAGGTCAGGCCCGAGCGGAAGACCTCGCCGCCCTGGAACCAGCTGATGAAGACGGTCTCGTCCGGGGCGGGCACGCCGAAGGGCTCTCCGTACATCTCCTCCTGAGGCAGTTCGAAGCGGTCCGGCAGGCCGGCGGCAATGGGATGGCCCGGGTCGGCGCACCAGACCCGCTCCGTCTCGCCCGCCTCGCGCCAGGTCAGGTTGCAGGGGGTGCCGAGAAGGCGCTTGAAGGGCTTCGAGAAATGGGCCGAATGCAGGGCGATCAGGCCCATCCCGGCCCAGACGTGACGGCAGACCCGATCCGCCACCTCGTCAGACACCTCCCCGTGCCGCGCGTGTCCCCACCAGAGCAGGACATCGGTTTCGGCCAGGCGCTGCTCGGTCAGACCGTGCTCCGGCTCCTGCAGGGTGGCGGTGTCGGTCCGAACGTCATCGTCCGCGGAGAGCGCGGTCGCGATGGCCTGATGGATCCCGTCGGGATAGACGCCCTTCACGATGGGGTTTTCCCGTTCGTGAACGTACTCGTTCCAGATCAGTGTACGGATCGGCATGTCAGTGTCCCTCGACGAATTTCGACGGCACCGAATGTCATTCCGCCGGCGGCTGCAATCGGAAATCAGTCGCCTGTCGAGATTGCGTGGATGCCGATCGCTCTGCCGGTGTGCGGTGTCCGCTCCGGACCCTTGGATCATTCCAAGGTGATCCAGGCATGACCCGGTCGCGGGTCATTCTCAGAACCCCTCGAAATCCGACGCGGCCGCCTTTGGGAATGCGGAAGCCGTCTGCGCGATGGCCGCTTCGAGGGCCGAAACCTTGGAGCCGGGCGATTCGGTCCGCGATGACGATGCCTTCCGAGCCGAGCGTCTCGGTGTCGCGGTCCCTGACGCCCCGGCAGAGGGGAACGGCTCGGCCCCCGATTTCTGTTCGAGGACGGATCCAGGCATCGACCGAGACGTCACCGACCCAGGTATGCCGGCAGTTGCCGTCCCGGTGCCGTTCTCCGGGGCCGACACCTCTGCCACCGGTGCCCGCCGGACATCTCCGAGCCGGAACGACGCGATGCTTGCGCCCAGGCTCTCGGCCCGCTCGCGCAGGCTGGTCGCTGCTGCATTGGTCTCCTCCGCGACGGCGGCGTTCTGCTGCGTGACCGTGTCGAGCTGGTTCACGCCCCCGTTGATCTCCTGGATCCCCGAGGCCTGTTCGCGGGCGGCCGAGGCAATCTCCGACATGAGTTCCTGCAGGTCGACGGTGTTTCCCAGGATTTCCTCGAGCAGTTCGCCGGTACTCTTCACCAGCCGGCTCCCCTCGCCCACATGACTGGCGCTCTCGGTGATGAGGGTGCTGATCTCCCTGGCGGATGCCGAGGACCTCTGCGCGAGGGACCGCACTTCGGAGGCGACGACGGCGAAACCCTTGCCGGCCTCGCCCGCCCGCGCCGCCTCGACCCCGGCGTTCAATGCGAGCAGGTTTGTCTGGAAGGCGATGTCGTCGATCACCTCTATGATGTGGCGGACGTTTTCGCTGCTTTTCTCGATATTCCCCATCGCGGCCATCGCTTCGCGGACCACGCTGACGCCGTTCTCGGCCCTGTCGCGGCTCTTGCGGCCGGCGATCTCGGCCTGCGTGGCACGCTCGCTGGTGCTGGTCACGCTTTCGGTCAGCTGATTCAGGGCAGCGGCACTCTCCTCGAGGGTCGCTGCCTGGGTTTCGGCCCGGGCAGACAGATCCTCGGCTGCCTGGTGGATCTCCGAGGCGCCGCTTCGGACGCCATCGGTGACCTCCAGGATCGACGCCATCACGGCGCCCAGCTTCTCGATCGCCGCGTTGTAGCTGGCGCGAAGACCCTCGTACTCGGGCGCGAAGGGTCTTTCGATCGGGTCGGACAGGTCGCCATCGGCAAGCCGACTGAGACCGCTTGTGATTGTCCGGACCACATGGCCCTGCTGCGCGGACTGTTGGGCGACGTCCTCGCGAATCCTGTCCTGATCCCGGCGCAGGGTCTCCATCTCGGACAGGACGGTCCGCAACTGTTCGAGACCCGTCGCAATACGTCCGAACTCGTTCATCGAATCGGTGCCCGGGATCGGCTCGGAGTACTCGCCCGCAGCGAGCCGGTCGATCGAGCCACGCATCTCGCCGAACGGCCGGAACAGGTGACGGAGCAGCAGGTGGTTGGCCACAAGCGCCGCAAGAAGGACACCAAGGGTGATGGCGGCAGCTTCGGCCGTCATCGAGGTCACCGGTCCGCTGAGCAGGGAGGCGGAAACTCCGGACTCCAGCGCGCCGACCACCTTCCCGTCCTCGGCGGTGATCGGCATGTACATCAGCAGATAGTCCGACCCTCCGCGACTTGCGCGGACCCGAACGTCGTCGCCGGCGACGACCCTCTCTGCAATGACGGGGTCCAGCGTGGTATCCAGAAGGCGCTCTCCGGCCTCGTCGCGAAAGCTGGTGCTGACGCGTCGCAGTGTGCCGGAGGGGTCCAGGCGCAGGACCGACAGGCTGACCAATGTCTGCTCGGTCGAGAAATCGACGATCGTATGCGTATCGAAATCGGCGACCGACGGCCATCGCACGGCATCCACCCGACCGTCCTCTCCCACGATAGGCTTGAATCCCTGGGCGTTGAAGCTGGTGTTGAGATCGAACGTGAGAACGCTGGTCCCCACATCGAGCGATTCGTTGAGGCCGGACAACCGGACAGCCCGCGCCTCGAGGATCAGCGTTACCGCGAGCGCGATCATCGCGACCGTCGCCGCGAGGGCGACACCAAGGGAGATCATCGTCTTCAGTCTAAGTCGCTTCAGCATCGCACGTCCTGTCCGGTCGGGTCTCGGCCTGTTGTGATGGGCTCGAATACGCCCTCATCTGTTAATCTTTGGTTTCGGAGGACGCGTCAGAACAGCTCGACCGCCCCGGAGGGTTCAATGGCTCGTGGCACGATCCGCTCGACCTGCTGCACCACCGGCGTCTCGGCATTCAGGACCCGAACTTCGCTCCGCCCGGTGATCGGGTCGAAGCGGACGCGCCGGCCGAAGATGCCCCCGGTATCGTCCGTCCGCAGGGCAAACCCCTCCCTGCGCACGAAATCCGTCGCGAAGACCCGGTTGCTGTCGCCGATCCGCCCCAGCCCCTTGACCACGTTGGCGCCCCCGAAGAGGTGTGCCTCGATCCGGGCGCGCTGGGCGCCGGCGCGCAGCATGGCGTTGATGAGCTGTTCCATCGAGTAGGCGCCGTACTTGACGTTCGTGCGGTCGTCCGGGTCGGATCCGGGCAGGAGGAAATGGTTCATCCCGCCGATGCGGCCGACCGGGTCATGAAGGCACGCCGCAACACACGAGCCCAGAACCGTCGTCATGATGTCGCCGGGACGGTCCGAAACCTCGAACTGGCCCTGGATGATGTGGATCATGGTCTCTTTTCGGTCAAACATCGGCGGCCCTTTCGTGCCCTAGGGCGGCGGCGCGTACAGCCGCCGGCCCGATCTGTGCGAGGGGAAGCTCCTCTTCGACGGCCCCGGCGGCCATTGCGGCGCGGGGCATGCCGTAGACGACCGAACTGGCGCGGTCCTGGCCGATCGTATGGCCGCCGGCGGCGCGTATCGCGGCCAGGCCACGGGCGCCGTCCTGTCCCATCCCGGTAAGGATGACGCCGACGACACCGGGACCGAGGGCCGCAGCGCTCTCGAAAAGGGCATCGACGGAGGGACGGTGGCCACTCATCGGCGGCGCGTCGACCAGTCGGCACGTCTCGCCGCCGGGCGCCAGGACAAGGTGACGTCGGTTTCCGGGAGCGAGATAGACATGGCCGGCGCGGACCGGCGCGCCGGACTCGGCCGAGCGCACCTTGGCGGCGCACAGGCGATCCAGGCGGGAGGCGACACCCTCCAGGAAGGCGGGATTGATGTGTTGCACGATCAGCGTGGGGGGGCCGTTCTCGGGCCAGGCGCCCAGCACGGCGAGAAGTGCCTCGATTCCCCCCGTCGATGCGCCGATGACCACCGTTTTCCAGGTCCCGTCCGGAGGGCTGCCGAGTGGCTGCCCCGCTGCGGGCCGAAAGCCGGACAGCGCCAGGCTTCCCCCCCGAGCCGGCAGGATCGCCCTCCGAATGCCGCGGGTGCGCAGATCCTCGACCAGGCGGGCATAGTCCGGGCCACGGGCGAGGGCCGCCGCGAAGAGCACGAGGTCAGGATCGGACCGCGCGGTGATCTGCCGTGCCGCCGGTATGTCTGCGGCCAGGCCGACCAACACCATCCCGGGTTCGTCCCGGACAGCAGCCGTGACATGGCCTCCCGCGTCGCCGGCGGGATCCACGAGGAGAATTCCGAATTCCCTGTTCAGAGCAGATCCCACGCGCTCACGGTCCGGTCCGCCTGCATCGATTCGACCTTTCCCAATCCGGTGACGTCGCCGCCGGCCTAGCACCCGATGTCTTAAGGAAGCCAAAAGGCCGTGCCGGTTTCCCGTTTGCCAACGCGGGGTCTCGACAGGTCCGCTGGGTGTGAAAAAGGCGGTCGGCGCTTAACAGAAAATTTCGGATTTCTTCCTAGCGTCCGCCTCGATCGGACCGCGGCCCTCTTCCGTCTAATCGGTTGCGCCGCGATCCGGCCCTGCACAAGGAGCTGATCCAGATGGAGAATTCAGGCAATCCGGGCGCCTGCCGACTCGGCCTCGAGCACGAAGACCTCCGCCGGGCACTCGCAAGAAGCGTCGCTCGATCGGGCGGGAGGAGGCGCCGTGCCGACCAATGACACCCGTTCCATTCCGTCGAACCGGGGACAGGAGACCCGCAAGTGCTGCAATTCCGATCGACGAGGCCCGCGGCCATGAGTGACCCATTTCCCTTCCCGGCAGGCTCGACACGGCCAGCGCCGCGAGCCTCGCCGCAGCCCTCAAGTCCAAGCGCGGTGCGCCGGCCAGGATCGATGGCAGCGGCGTGACCTTCGCGGGTGCGCTGGGGATGCAGACGCTGATCGGTGCCCGTCGGACATGGCAGGCCGACGGTCAACCGTTCGAAATCGTCGCGCCCAGTGCCGCGCTGACGTCTGCCTGCCGCCAGCTTGGACTCCGCGAGGCAGAAATCGGCATCGCCACGATGGAAGAGGGGTAGGGCATGACGCTTCAGGTACTGGCCATCGACGATTCGCGTACCATGCGGAACCTTCTGAGCGCCACACTCAGCGTGGCTGGCTATCGCGTCTCGCTTGCGGAGGACGGAGAGGACGGACTGGCCAAGTTCGACGAGTCCGATCCGGACGTCGTGATCACCGACATCAACATGCCTCGGCTCGATGGCTTCGGATTCATCGAGGCAGCGCGCAGCCGTGCCCGCAGCCGGGTCGTACCCATCCTGGTCCTGACCACCGAGAGCGCGCCCGAACTCAAGGCCCGGGCCCGCGAGGCCGGCGCTTCGGGCTGGATCGTGAAGCCATTCGACGAGGAAAAGCTCGTCTGGGCCATCGAAAGGGTGGCCGCCACAGGAGGATCGTCATGACCGTGGACCGCGATGAATTCCGGGAGAGCTTCTTCGAGGAATGTGACGAACTGCTGGAGGCCATGCACGACGGTTTCGACAGACTGTCGGGCCAGCAGGACGACGAGGAGACGATGCATGCCGTCTTCCGGGCCGTGCATTCGATCAAGGGCGGCGCCGGGGCCTTCGGCCTGAACCACCTCGTCCGCTTCGCCCACCATTTCGAGACGGCTCTGGACAAGGTCCGGAGCGGGAAGCTCGACCTCGACGACGAACTCCTCGACCTGTTCCGGCAGTGCGGCGACAACCTGTCGGACCTGGTCGGAGCCGCGCGAGAAGGCGGAGACACGCCGTGCCCCGGCACGGGTACGCTCAACGAACGCCTCGACGATGTTCTTGGCACGGACGGGCACGTCGAAGACCCGGAAGAGCCGGAGTTCGAACCGGTGGTGCTCGATTTCGGCGATTTCGATCTGCCCGGCGACGACAGCGGCATGTCGATACGGTTCACCGCCTTGCCGGGTCTGTTCAAATCCGGCAACGACCCGGTCGTGCTGTTTGCGGCTCTCGAGAAGTTGGGTACGGTCGAGGTTACCGCCGACCTTGCCGATATTGGCGACCTGGACAGCCTCGAACCCGGGGTCTGTGCCATTCGCTGGACCATCGACTATTCCGGCAATGCCACAGAGGAAGAGGTGCGCGAAGTCTTCGAGTTCGTCGAGGATCTCTGCACGCTCGAGATCGAGGTGAAATCGCCCGGCCTGCCCGATCTCGATGCCGAGGTGCCCGATCTGCCCGCAGACCTGCTCCCGTCGGTCGCCTCTCTGGACCCTGTCAAGGCGGACGGCGCGACCCTCGATAAGGGCGCCCGACCGAAGGAGCGGTCAGGCGCCAAGCAAGATCAGGACGACCGCAAGCCCGGTGGCACCATCCGCGTCGATCTGGAGAAGATCGACAAGCTGATCAACCTCGTCGGCGAACTCGTCATCAAGGAGGCCATGCTGGCGCAGTCCATCGCCGACCTCGGCCCCCCCTCCGAGAGCGAGATCTCCGTCGGCTTCGAGAGCCTGAAGGCGCTGGCCGGTGAAATCCAGGAAGGCGTCATGGCGATCCGGGCCCAGCCGGTGAAGCCGATGTTCCAGCGCATGGCCCGGATCGTCCGCGAGGCTGCCTCGGCGACGGGCAAGAAGGTCCGCTTCGTCACCAACGGGGAATACACCGAAGTGGACAAGACCGTGGTCGAGCGCCTGGTCGATCCGCTGACCCACATGATCCGCAATGCCGTCGATCACGGTCTCGAGAAGAGCGAGGCCCGTGTCGCGGCCGGGAAGCCGGCAGAGGGAACGGTAACGCTTTCGGCCGCCCACCGCTCCGGACGGGTGATGATCGACATTTCCGACGATGGTGGCGGGATCAACCGCGACCGGGTTCGGCAGATCGCGGTGGAGCGCGGTCTGATAAACGAGTCCGATTCACTGTCTCCTTCTGAGATCGAGAATCTGCTGTTCCTGCCCGGCTTTTCGTCTGCCAGCGAGGTGTCAGAACTGTCGGGTCGGGGAGTGGGCCTCGACGTCGTGCGCAGCGAAATCCACCGCCTTGGCGGTCGCGTGTCCATCCAGTCCGATCCCGGCGAAGGGACCACCTTCTCGATCAGCCTGCCGCTTACCCTCGCCGTTCTCGAAGGAATGATCATTCAGGTGGCGGGGCAGACGATGGTGGTGCCGATCTCGGCGATACAGGAAACCCTCCAACCCAAATCGGCGGCCATCCACGACATCGCAACCGGCGGTCGGCTCGTCAGAAACCGGGACGGACTGGTCCCGATCATCGATGTCGGAGAATTCTTCGGCTTCCGATCCGAACCGCGTGACCTGGACCCCCATGTCCTGCTGCTTATCGAGTCCGACGACAGCCACCGCTATGCCCTCGTCGTCGACGAGATCCAGGATCAGCGGCAGGTCGTGATCAAGTCGCTCGAGACGAACTACCAGCAGATCGACGGCATCGCCGCGGCAACGATCCTGGGCGACGGGCGCATCGCGCTGATCATTGATCCGGACAACATCGTCAGGGGCTCCGGGGCCAAGATGGCTGGCGATCTCAATCTGCAATTGGCGGTGTAACTGATGGAAGATATCGCTCTCGAAACCCGCAAGACCTTTCTTGAAGTCGTCGCCTTCCGCGTCGCCAACCAAGACTTCTGTTTCGATCTGAAGTCCGTTCGCGAGATCCGAGGATGGACAGAAACGACCATACTGCCCAAGGCGCAGCCTTACGTGAAAGGCGTGATCAATCTGCGCGGCTCCGTGGTGCCGGTCGTCGACCTGTCGGAGCGGCTCGGTCTGGGCGCCACCGACCCCGGTCCGCGGCACGTGATCATCATTACCGTCCTCGGCAACCAGACCGTCGGTCTTCTGGCAGAGCTGGTGTCGGACATTCTCACGGTAGCAGAAACCGATATCCAGCCTATTCCGGACATGATCGACGAAACCGTGCGCAAGTTCATCTCGGGTGTTCTCGTCATGGACGATCGGATGATCCGCAAGATGGAATTGAGTACGATCATCGCCTCGGACGGACGGGGTCTTGGCTGACATGAGCCCACCCAGCCTCGCCCAGGCAGGTCCTCCCGATACCCGGATCGACCCGACATCCTTTGATCGCCTTGCCCGCATCATCCGGGACGAATCCGGCATCGTGCTGAACGACAGCAAGCGCAATCTCGTGGTATCGCGCTTGTCCAAGCGTCTTCGCGACCTCGGCATCAGGGATTTCGGCGGCTACTGCCGGCTCCTCGATGGCGATCAGGGGTCTTCGGAAAAACGGCATCTCGTTTCGCTGTTGACGACCAACGTGACGCGCTTTTTCCGCGAGGGGCACCACTTCGAGGCGTTGCGGTCGACCGTCTTTCCTCCTCTCGTCACCGCCGCACGGGACGGCCGGCGCATCAGGATCTGGTCCGCCGGGTGCTCGTCAGGGCAGGAACCGGTCAGCATCGCGATCACCCTTCTGGAGGGGATGCCGGACGCCGGACGGCACGATATCAGGATTCTCGCGACGGACATCGACCCTCGCATGATCGAGGCTGGACGGACCGGCATCTATGCGCGGCTCGAGGACTCCGATGTTCCGGCCGAGATCCGAAGGAAATATTTCTCGGCCGTTTCGCGGGAACCGGACACCTGGCGTACCGTCCCGGAAGTCCATGGGCTTATCACCTTTGCGGAGCTGAACCTGATGAAGGAGTGGCCGATGCGGGGCAAATTCGACATCATATTCTGTCGCAATACCGTGATCTATTTCGACGGCGACACCCAAGCCGATCTATGGAAACGGTTTGCCGAAAAAATGGAACCGGGGTCCCACCTCTTCGTGGGCCACTCCGAACGGGTCTCGGGCCCTGCGGAAGAAATGTTCACTGCCTGCGGCGTCACGCAATACCGGCGTCGCTAGTGGCGGGGCCAGAACCGGATCTAAGGAGACCAGGATGAGTTTGAAGGACAAGCTGCACGTTCTCGTGGTCGATGACATGGCGACCAGTCGCGGTCTGATCATCAATGCGCTTGAGGAACTCGGAATTGCGAATGTCGATTACTCCGACAACGGGAACGCGGCATTCAAGAAGCTCGCTGCCCGCCCCGTGCACCTCGTGATCTCGGACTACAACATGCCGGGCGCGAACGGCCTTCAGCTTCTGGCATCGTTGCGAAAGTACAAAACGACCCAGAAGATCGGGTTCGTGCTGATCACCGGGACCGCCGATCCTCAGGTGATTGCCCAAGGCAACCAGCTCGGCATGAACAACTACCTGAAGAAGCCTTTCACGACCGATGCGATGAGAGCCTGTATCGAACGGGTGGTGGGCCCGCTATGAGGGATCAGGCAAAAATGGAGGATGCGGTCGTTCCGCTGAACAGGGTCCTGGCCAACACCGGAGGTGAGCTGGAAAGGCTCGCGGCAGTGGCCGCGAACATCGACGACCACATCGGCGACATGCTGTTGCATCCAGAGCTGGCTGCAAAGCTCTCGAAGGATCTTATGCAGGACGTTGACCGCCTCCGTCAGGCTGTGGATTGCGTGCATCGACTCATTGTCAACATTGCCGAGTGCGGCAGCGCGGAAGCGACCGTTTCGGTCCGGATCGCAGGCGAGGGAGTGTATCTGGAATCCGTAAGGAACGCCTGTCTCAGACCGACCTGATCGAACAGGACCATGGTTCACGCTCCGTCATCTGACGTTAAACGGGCCCGGCACCAAAGTGGCAACGAGGTCGATTTGAACCCTATGCCCTGTCTGGTGTTGAACAGATGCGCGCAGGACCCGGCGAGTTGCCTCCGACATTGGCAGCTTTTCGTGGACACCGCCCATCGGAAGCCGTGCGGGGTGCGATCAAAGCGGAGCGTCGGCAGGCCGTGGATCGGCGGTCTGGGCCGCCTCGGAAACGCCTTGCGAACTCAACGCCAAGAGACTAAACGACGGTCGTCGTTGCCGCATTAGCTCAGCTGGTAGAGCAATCGCTTCGTAAGCGATGGGTCGGGGGTTCAAGTCCCTCATGCGGCACCACGAAGTTACAGTTCCGGGCGTGATAACAGGGGCTTAACTTTGTCCCGGCGAGGCATCCGCCCGTCTGCTCCAAGGAAACTCGTCGGACCTCAGGCTAGATACCCAAGCGTGAGAAATCACAGCCTCCACGAGGGGCAGCCTGGGTCCTGAGGTCTGGTCGCCGCTTGGCTCCTGATTTCAGTCGAGAGCCTGTGTCGAAATCACCTGCGAAGGGCGCTCCGACTGTACTGGCCGTGGAAGAGCCAGTGGTCCATTGAGCGCCCTACGACATGGTGCGGGTTGTCGACCGCTATTGTCGCCATCCCTTCCTGGCTTAGAAGTCGACCTCGAACGCCGCCTCGATGCCGAACGCCTCATAATCGTCCGTCCCGAGACCATCGTATGTCGCGCGGGCAGTCAGCCGGCCCCCTGCATCCAGCGTGTAGCGGAAGCCAATTTCGGTCTGACCGCGCGTCGACTCGTCCCTATCGCGTCCGTCATCCGTGATTGACGAAGTGGCTCCAATGCCGCCGACAAGGTCAAAGGCGCCACCCGGCACATCAAGGGGCATGACGAAGTTCAGCCCGATCGTTGCCTCGGTCGTGGTCACCGTCATTGACCGCACGGGCAGTCCATCGCCGCCGAGATACCCGTCGTTGGTTTCTTCGGCGTGGGCCAGGTCTATAGCGGGTATCAGAGTAAGGCTTTCAAGCTGGATCTCACCCGCCATCCCCACCGTCGCCAGTGTCCGGTCGCTATCGAAACTGTCCGTATAGGTTCCGCTCGGCGATGCGGAATTGTCGGACCGCCCGACGAGGTAGGAGGCTGAAAAGACCAGGGGCTGGTTCTGCAACCGAGCCACCGCATACGGGCCGACAAGCCAGCCGGTGGCTTCAACCCGCGCGGTGCCATCGTCCGAGACCGAGTCATCGACGATACCCATGACACCCACCAGAACATTCTCACTCGGGGCATAATGGTAGCCGAGGGTCAGCGTCGCGTAGGACGATTCGATGTCGTCCAAGGTGCTCCACTGCCCTTTCGCCTCGACCCAGAAGGGGTAGTCCGAAGAGGTCGCGAAGTCGAATACGCCCCGGCCCTGCGTGACGTCCGCCTTGAACCTGCCGGACCGCCCGCCAAGCAGGAACTGGATCAGCCGCGGATGGCTCTTGATCAGTGCGCGATTACGAGCTTGGGCGGCATCGGCAACGAACTGCTCCACTTCGGTCCGTGTAGCATTCGAGATGCGCAGCACGTTGGAGGCCGTATTGGGATTGTCGAACTGGTCGACCGCAACGTCCGCAGAGACTTGCACCGCAACGGTCTGACCCGGCAACGGGGTGATCTCGACGATGTAATCCTCACCAGAGCCCGAGAACGACGTGATGTTTCCGCCGGTGACCGTGACGTCCGTCTGATCGAACCCCGTTACGGCTTCGGAGAAGGTGATCGCAACATCGAAGGGGCTGATGTCGTCTATTTCCGCTGGTCCGCCTGCGACGGAGACGCTTGGTCCTTCGTAGTCGGGGAACAACTGTACTGTTGCGGCGTCCGAAACATAGCCGCGGTCGTCCTTCCCGGTAACAGTGACGGTCCCGCCGGGCATGTCGGCGGCCGAGGTCACGGTGTAGACGCCGCTGATCGCCATGACTTCTTCGAAGGAGCCATCGGGGAACGTCACCCGGACCGTCGAGTCGACCTCCGCAGCTCCGCCGATCGTCAGCGACCTGTCGGCGTTGATAACAGCTGTCGTGATGAGAGGGATATCCGGCGCAGTACCCGGCGTTATTGTGATCGTGAACTGCTCAACGGGGGCATCGTTGCCCGCGGTGTCAGACGCATTGATGGTGACGACATTGGCTCCGACTGGAAAGTCGTACGGGCTGGTTATGATGTTCCCGCCCAGCGAAAAGACAGGAGCGATGCCGGAATCGACGTTGTCTTCAACAATCGTCGAAAAGCCGACGCGTCGTGTCCCTGACGGGTCTGCTTCGAGCGTTACCGACCCGACCGAGCGGATCACCGGCGCCTCGCGGTCTTCAACGGTAATCGTGAAGCTGGCAGACCCGACGTTGCCTTGGTTGTCCTCCGCCTCATAGGTGATCGTAGTAGTCCCGAGCGGGAACGTTGCGCCAGAGCCAAGCCCCTCCGTCAGGGTCGGGCCAGAGGTTACCCCGATATTGTCTGTCGCCGAAGGAACACTGTAGGTGACGACGGCAGTTGCCTTGCCTGGGTCAGTCGGGACTACGATGCTTCCAGGCACTGTAACGACGGGACCCTGACCATCTGTGACAGTGACAGTGAAGCTGGCGCGTCCGATGTTGCCTGCGTTGTCGGTCGCCTCGTAGGTCACAGTGGTCGTTCCAACAGGGAACGGGGAGCCCGAGGCAAGTCCGGCCGTGAGAGTAGGCCCGGATGCAACGCCCACGTTATCGGTCGCAGCTGGAGCCGAGTAGGTCACGAGAGCAGTTGCCTGCGCGGCATCAGTCGAAACCGAAATGTTTGCGGGCACTGTCACGACCGGATTTTCGCCGTCGGACACGGTCACGGTGAAGGAACCTGTCCCGATGTTCCCTGCGGAGTCAGCGGCCGTGTAGGAAACGGTCGTAATGCCGACCGGGAAAGCCGAACCAGAAGCTAGCCCCGTGGCCAGTGTCGGTCCAGAGACGACCGCGACGTTGTCGGTCGCTGTCGGCATCGAGTACAGCACGACCGCAGTATCCGAACCCGGGTCCGTAGAGACGGCGATGTTAGACGGCACGTTCAGCGAGGGAGCCTCGTCGTCAGTCACCGTGACTGTGAAGCTGGCAGTGTTCGTGTTGCCCGCAGCGTCTTCAGCGGAATAGGTCACCGTCGTGGTTCCCAACGGGAAGGACGCTCCCGAGGCAGGTCCAGCGGTCCGGGTCGGACCAGACGTTACTCCGACGTTGTCCGTGGCCGTGGGTGTGGCGTATGTGACGACGGCCGATGAAGCACCGGGATCGGTTGAGGCAACTATGTCGGTCGGGACGGTAATGACAGGCGGCGTTGTGTCGGGTTCCGTTACGGTCACCGTGAAGGTGTTGCTCCCCGTATTCCCGGCCGCGTCGGTCGCCGAGAATGTCACCGTGGTGACACCAATCGGGAAGGATGCTCCGGAGGCCAGGCCCGCGGTTCGGGTCGGACCGGAGAAGACGCCCACATTGTCAGTCGCGCTCGGTGCCGGATAGTTGACCACTGCCGAAGAATTTCCCGGTGCGGCAACGACCGATATGTTCGCCGGCACGGTGACGGCCGGTGCCTCGTTGTCCGAAACGGTGACCGTGAAACTACCCGTGCCTGTGTTTCCGGCCGCGTCGGACGCGGCATAGGTCACCGTGGTGATCCCGACGGGAAAAGCTGATCCGGACGCCAAACCGGCCGTGCGGGTCGGACCGGACGTGACACCAACGTTGTCAGTTGCGGTCGGCGTCGCATAGCTGACGACAGCAGTCGACTGGCCGGGATCGGTTGAGACACTGACGTTGCCGGGCACCGTGACGACCGGCGCGGTGCTGTCACTCGGTGCCGGAACGCAGTCCGGGTCGAGTGCTGCCGCGTCGAAGCTCAACGATGCGCGCTGTCCCGAGCCTGCGACATAGGTCGCCCCTACCGACTGATCCGGGAAGCCATCAGATTCATCCTGGAGGATCACCGTGAGGTTTCCACTCACCGTCGGGCGGTTGGTGACGTTGAAGAAGGAGATGCCGAAAACACCCGTGTTAGTGGCAAAGTTGTTGCCGTAGGTCGTACTGATGATCTTGCCGCTGGCATCCAAGACGTACCAAACGTGCGCGTCGTAGTATTGCGTGCTTCCGCCTGAAAAAGTGACAAGGACGTCCTGATCTGGGAATTCTCCTGAGCTTCCAGATACTTGGATAAGAAAAATGGTCGCCGAAGTGCCGTCGCAACCACCGTTGGAGAAGAGCCGTACATCCGAGATGGTGATCGCCTGTGCCGCCGAAGCGCTCGCTGCCAGGCCGGCGACGAACAGCCCTCCGACTGTCAGAAACTTCCTGGACGCACGAAAAAATTGGGTCAACATCCCTGACGGTTCCTTATCTATTTTTTGTCTGGCGGCGCGCACATGAGAGCTTTTCTACCGCTCTCAGATGGCAGTGCGGCTTATCCTGGTGGCGAGGCATAGGGGCCCAAATGGATTTGGATCAACTCTCTTGCCGGTCGGCGGACAAGTAGCCGGGCCATCTGTGCCATTTGCAGAACACGCAGCCGTGACAATCGGCTCGATCAGAAGGACCTGGTGAGGATGCTGGGCCAGTCCTCGCGACACCATCGCCGCGCTTCGTCCTTCCCTTCTCTGGTCTGCGGAT
The DNA here is from genome assembly GCA_024304875.1 of Paracoccaceae bacterium. Lineage (GTDB taxonomy): Bacteria > Pseudomonadota > Alphaproteobacteria > Rhodobacterales > Rhodobacteraceae > JAMWZF01. The sequence continues at coordinate 5,715 of JAMWZF010000005.1, read as the reverse complement.
GGCGCCGGGCCGCGATCCGGTCAAGCACCGCCGCAAGGCGCTTTTGATCGTCACTTGATGCTCAGCGCCCTCATGCGGCACCGCCTAACCGACGAGAGGTCTCAGTTTCCGGTCGCCCCGGAAATGGATGTCAATAAATCACGCGCGACATGCCTCAATCGCAGCGCGCCCTCCCAAGTGAGATGATCGCCGTCTCGGAAAAGCAGGGTTTCACCATCGAAAAGTGGACATAGGTGTTCATTGCACAGATCGGCATAGACAGGACTATATCGGACGTTGGGCAACTCTTCCGCGATGCTTGCGAGGATCGTCTCATAGGTGGCACGTTGGGCAAGATATTCGTGAGCAGGCAGTCCCAGCACTGTGAAATTTCTGCTGCGTGTCCACCTCAATTGGTCGCGAATGTGAAGCTCTTCGCCCGTTGGCACGTCATCCAGGATCAGTATCTGCCGGTCCGGAAAGAGACTTGCCAAACGTTCCAGGCCGTTTCTCGTGGCCGTCGCATTGTAACCCGCACCACTGCCATCATACTCCGCGTCAACCCAGATCTGTCCCTGATATCTATAGGTGTATCCTGTCATCTGGGGCTGCCAGTATCGTCCGACAATCAGCGTTCGTATCGTGGGACGCTCTTCCACGAATGAAATGAAGGCATCGACATCGGACGTATTGGCTCTCGCCAAGCTCCAAACGCCAGGCAATGGGACGAACCCGGCATTGGTATATTGATATCCGGCAATCCCCAGATCGGCGGCCGCCGCGAAGATGGCCGGACTGAACGCATCTGCGTGGCTGTCGCCAACAAGGACGAAGGTCGGTTCGACTCCTTCGGCGCCTCTGACACAGACGTCTCCGGCTTGCCCGCGCTCCGACGTCACGAAATGACAATCGCGACGATCATGGAGGTAATTCTGCTCGTCTGCCATCACAAGAATTTTCGGATCTACCCTGTGCGGCAATCCATCAAGCCTCCAGACGATAGTACCAAGACTTATGGAAACGATCATGACCGCAGCCGAACCCGTGGCTATGACCTGCGGGCCAACACGAGACCGATCACGGATCGGCCGTTCAATGAAGCGCCAGGAAAGGACTGCCAGACCAAAAGAGACAGCCAGACACATCAAGGCTACGGGAGGAGACAGTTCGCCGGTCCGATAATATACCAAGGAAATTACGGGCCAGTGCCACAAATACAGTGAATAGGATAATTTTCCTATGAGAACCATCGGTGCCATGGACAGGATCGTCGTGCCGATACTGCGTCCGACGGAACCCACGCAGATCAAGAGCGCCGCTCCCAAGCACGGCAGTACGGCCGCGAGTCCGGGAAACTGCGTTTCTGCGCTATAACTGAAGACCGGCCACAGTATCGCCAGGAGTCCCGCAATCGAAACGGAATGGGACACCAACGGCGGCAATGCGACCTTGTCCCACCAGACTTGCCGGACGAGGATTGCAAGGAGAGAACCGCTCAGAAGTTCCCAGGCCCGCAAATGTGGAAGGTAGAATGCTGCTTCCGGGCTGACGGAAAGGGTCGCCGTTGCTGCAAGAAACGAGAACAGGCCCAAAAGCAAGACAAGCGCAGCTGACCCGCGTTGAGTCACGACGTAGGAGGCCATGATCATGAGCAGCGGAAAAATAATGTAATATTGCTCTTCGACACCTAGCGACCAGGTATGGAGAAGTGGCTCCAGTTCCGCTGCTTCCGTAAAGTAGCCCTCTTCCCGGTAGAACCATATGTTCGCGGCAAACAAGGTCGCGGCAACGACCGATTTTCCGTAATCCCGAAAATCGAAAGGCAACATGACGAAAGATGCAGCAAGTGTCGTGACCAACACCATGGCAAACAAGGCTGGAAAGATCCGGCGTGCCCGGCGCTCATAGAAATCGAGAATTGAGAATCGCTTCTCGCTTATCTCGGCAACGATGTGATGCGTGATCAGAAATCCGGAAATGACAAAGAAGACATCGACCCCGACGAACCCGCCCGGAAAGCCGAGTCCGGCATGATAGACCACGACCGGGATCACCGCGACGGTCCTCAAGCCGTCGATATCAGGCCGATACCTCACTCGAGCGAACCACGTAAGAAATCATCACGGCGCGGTACGCTTGGAATTCCTGCAGATTGCACGTCTCAAAATCTCAATTCAAGGCAGCACGCCAAGCCCAGGGCTCATGGATCAAATCAAGAATGACGTCTCTACCAGCCAACCCACCGGCCACGGCAGTGCTATTAGCATCGCCGTTAGCCCCCGCAAAGAAAAAACGGGCCGTCAGGCGGCCGGCTTGGCCGGGTCGTCGGCGTCGCCCTCGGGCGGGATCACCTCGGCGTCCGACACGGCGCCCTCGGGTGTCGACGGTCCTTCGACCTGGCCGACGATCAGGGGGAGCATCGCGGTGCTGTGCGGCATCGGAGTCTCGCTCAAGGGCGCCTCTGTCCAGCTCAGCGTGTCGAAACCGCCGCAGTTCGAACAGACCGGACCCCAGTTGGCATGCACCGTATGGCAGTTGTCGCAGACCCACTGCGGCCCGCGCGGCGCGGTCAGGGCCTTGGCCAGCCAGCCGCGGACGATGGTGTCCGACGCGCCCTCGCCCCGCTGGATCGCGGCCATGAGGGTCAATGCCCGGGCGGTCGGCTCCGACACCGCCAGATCGCCCAGCGCCCGTCGGGCGGCGGGGAAATCCTCGGCGGCGAGGTTCAGCTCGGCCAGCAGCATCTTGGTCTCGGGATGGTCGGGCTTCACGCCGGTCAGTTCGCGGAACCGCTTCAATCGGGCCTGCGCCGTCTCGTTCGGAGAGATCTCGGCGAAGGCCGAGGCAAGGTCGGGGTGCGGTTGCACGCCCCATGCCTTCTTCAGCACGCGGGCGGCATAGCGCGGCTTGTTCTGGGCGATGTAGGCGCGGGCGGCCATGACGGCGGCGGGGATCAGGTCGGGCGACAGGCGGTTGGCCTCGATCGCGGCCTCGCGCGCCTCGACCGTGTTGTCCTCCGCGATGATCTCCTTGGCCTCGGACAGCGCCAGCACCGCGTCGCGCCGCTTGTGCACGTCGCGCGGCAGGGAGCCGTTGCGCAGCTTGGCGCCCAGGGTCTCGCGCGCGCCCTTCCAGTCGTGCGTCTCGGCCTGAAGGCGCAGCAGGGTGGTCGCCGTCTCGTCGTGCTTGGGCTTCAGGGCAAAGGCGCGCTGCGCCAGCTTGAGCGCCGTCTCGGTGTCGCCGTCCGCCAGCCTCTGGTGCATCAGGCCACGGATGCCGACGAAGCGGGTCCGGTCGTCGGTCAGCAGGGCCTTGTAGGTCTCTTCCGCCTTCTTGCGGTCGCCCGCCATCTCGGCGGCCTGAGCGGCGAGGATGTTGGTCAACTCGGGCCGGTTCAGCAGCTTTTCCGCCCGTTGCGCCTTGGCCAGGGCCAGTTGCCCCTCGCCCGAGGCCAGCGCCATCATCCCGTCCGACAGGGCGTCGAAACCGCGCCGCTCGCGGTTGCGATTGAAATAGCGCGAGATCGCGGTCTCGTCCCCGTTCAGGAACCGGACCGTGGCCCAGAGCAGGCCGAGCAGTTTCAGCCCCAGCCAGACCAGCACGATGAGCACCAGGAAGGCGATCACCATCTGCAGGGTCGTCAGCTGGAACTCGGTCCCCGCGATGGTGATGATCGCCCCGCCCTCGACCTCGAGCAGCAGGACGGCACCGTAGGTGAGCGCCGTGACGATGGCGACGAAGGCGAGGATCTTGAGAAGCGACCAGAGCATGGGCAGGGCCTTCAGTTATCGTTCACGGACTGGGACAGGTCTTCGACGGCCGACATGGCCTCGACACGGCTCTCCGCTGCGGCGAGCCAGTCCGACATCGCGGCGCGCGCGGCCTCGGGCAGGGTTTCTGCCTCGGCCAGGGCGTCGGTGATCCGGCTTTCTTCGACGGCGGCACCGACGCGCGACAACACGGCGTCGGGATCGGTTCCTTCGCGCGGGGTGACCGAGCGGGCGTTGAAGGTCGAGCGGAGGAACCCGCCCAGCCCTCCGGCCTCCCCGTCCGACCCCTCGGTGCGCACGGCGGAGAGGGCGGCGCGGGCCGCTTCGGGATAGCTTTCCTGAAGGTCAGCCGCGCTGGGGATGCCCTCGTTCGCGGCATCGACGAGGACCTGCGGCACCTCGACCTCGGACGCAGCCTGGAGGTCGGCCAGGGGCGCGGCGAAGCTGTCTCCGGTCTGGACCGCGGCCTGAATGCGGCCGAGCGCGGCGCGGACCTCGGCGGTGCGGGCGGTTTCGGCGGCGGCCTGTTCCGCGGCGACGATGTCGTCCCGGGCAGCCTGCAGGTCGGCCTCGGCCGCCTCGGTCATCTCGGCCAGGCGGTCGGCCTGGGCCTGCATGTCCTCGCGCAGTTGGGCAACCTCGCGCTCGTAGGCGGCGATCGCGTCGCTGGCGAGGGTCTCGACCCCTTCCTCGGTCACCGTCGGGCGCTGCTCGAGGTCGGTCAGCCGGGTGTCGATCTCCGCGATCCGGTCTGTCAGTCCGCCGACGGTGCCGGTCACCTCGGCCTGCACCGCGTCCACCCGGCCGGTCAGGGTGCCGATCACGTCCCGCATCTCGGCCATCTGGCCCTCTTGGGCAGAGAGGTCCGGCCCCTCGGACAGCGTCTCGACCTGGGTTCCGAGGCTGCCCAACGTCTCTTCGATGCTGCCGATCCGTCCGTCCTGTTCGCCCAAGGCCGTCGTCACGTCTCCGCCGCCGTACTGGTACCAGCCTACGCCGTAGCCGATCCCGGCCGCGACGATCCCGCCCAGAAGCGCGGGGACAAAGCCGCCGCTGCCCGAGGCCTGCGGCGCGGCCGGCTGCGGGGGCGCCGGCGCGGCCTTGGGGTCGGGCATGGTCTCGGTCGGGTTCGGGCGGGTCTCGGTCTTGGCCGCGGCGGGCTGACTGTCGGACGCTTTCGATGCGTCTGCGGCCTTGCCGGCCGGTTCAGTCGTCTTGGCCGTGGGCGTGGTCCCGGTCGCACCGGACTTGGCCGCGTCGGACTTCGACGTGGACGTCTTCGCTGCGTCTGCAACCTTGTCGGTCGGCCCGGTGGCCTTGCCCGCAGCCGCGGAGCCGGTCGCGGCTGGCTTGGCCGGGGCGCCGCCGGCCTTGACGGACGCCGAATCGTCGGTCGTCGCGGCGGCCTTGGCCTTGCCCGGTTCAGGAGCCGCGGGGTCCTTCGGCAGAGCCGTAGCCTTCGCCGTGTCAGGGGTCTGGGCGGTGTCCTCCGCCTTGGGCGGGGTCGTGCCACCGGTCTTGGGGGTCTTAGCCACGGTCACCTCGTTGATCATGTCCCGGCTTGGCCCGGACCCGACAGAACCTAGCCCGCATGTCCCGGGGTCTCAAGCAAACGGGTATCATTCATATCGACGCGGCGGCGCGGCGAAGCGCCCGCACCATGCCGGGGAGGTCCGGCGCCTCGGCGACGGTCACGCCGGCGGGGTCCAGCGCGGCGGCGGCTTCGGCCACCGAGGGACTGATCGCGACCACGTGGCGGGCGGCGCTGCGCCCCGCGATGTCCCGCAAGGCAAGGGCGGATCGGGGCGAAAAGAGGGGGAGGAGAACAGCCGCATCGCCATCAAGTGCCGCGAGGGCCTCCTCCGACAGGGGTGCGATCTCTTGCCGGTAGGACACGATCTCGGTGACGTCGAAGCCGGTGAGGGCGCCGGCCACATCGGCCGCGACATGCTCGCCCCGCAGGTGG
>JAMWZF010000499.1 GCA_024304875.1 Paracoccaceae bacterium | reverse complement strand
GTCGGTGGTCAGCAGGACGGCCGGGTCGTTCGGATCGGCGGGCGGCGTGTCGCCGTCGGTCTCACCGTCTCCGGTCTCCTCGGGCAGGGGCTCCGGTGCGGGCTCGGGCGGCGGCGCGGCGTCGACGTAGGGCTCCAGCAGGACGTGGGACAGGTCGGCCACCCCGCGCCCGTTGCGGCTTTCGATCTCGCGCTGGATCAGGGGCAGCAGGTCCGAGGCCGGGGTCCGGTCCCGCGCGGCGGCGGCCCGCACCAGCGGTTCCTCGGTGGCGACGGCCAGCAGCAGGTTCGGCTGCGGCTCGGCCCCCTCGGCCAGCGGGTTGAGGTTGAACTCGAAGCTCCGTTCGGCCCCGACCGGCGCCGAGAGGCGGGAAGTCAGGTTGTAGATCTGCCCGTTCGGCGTGACGAGGACGAGCCAGACGGGCCGGTTCTCGGGGTCGGTCAGGGTGCCGCTGACGGTCATGCCCGAGGCCGCGTTCTGGCTGGTCAGCGCGACCTGGACCGGCTCCATGTTCGTGCCCTGGAGGCTGCGGGCGAGGGTCAGCGCGGCGCACTGGTTTTCAGTCACCTGGCGCTCGAGGATGTCCGGCGTCTCTCCGAAGGTCTGGGCGAACTCGGCCGGCAGCCCGTCGAAGGCGCCGGTCCTGGGCGCCATCGCCGCGATCGAGCCGGCGTCGTCGCCGCCGGTCACGACGGTCGCATAGGTGCAGCCGCCCGAGTTGAACTCGGCCAGGAAGCCTTCGCGCGTGTTGGCCAGCCGGCTCGGGGCCTCGCCGAGGTCGGGCGCCTCGGGTTCGGGCGCCGGGGGCGGGTCGAACCAGCCCTGGGTGTAGCCGTAGTAGCCGCCGCCGCCCATCACGGCGAGGGCGAGGACCAGCGCGAGGCCGAGGCCCCCGCCGCCGCCCCGCCGCTTCGGCAGGTCGGTGGGCGTGGCCGTTCCGCCAGCGGTCGCGGTGGTCGGTGCCAGCTGCAGGCCGCTGACCTGGTTGGTCGGCGTCCGGTAGGGCAGCCCTGCGGTCACCCCCGTCGTGCCCGAATGGGTCTGCGCCGTGTTCGGCAGCGGCAGGCCCTGCCGGTAGTTCAGCGGGATCTGCTCGGGGTAGTCCATCAGGCGGATGATGTCGCCCATGGTCTGGGGCCGGTGGGTCGGGTCCGGCTCCAGCATGTGCATCAGGATCGGCCGCAGGTCCGGCCCGACGGCCGACAGGTCCGGCACCGAGCGCCGGCTTTCGACCGCCTGGACGATGGACGACCCCATGTCGAGCGGCGTGCCGATCAGCGCCGCCGCCATCAGCAGCGCGAGCGAGTAGATGTCGGACTGTGGCCCGATCTCGCCGCCGTAGTGGCCCAGCTGCTCGGGCGAGACATAGCGGAACTTGCCCGCGAACTGCCCGGCGAGGGTCTGCTCCTTCTCGACGTTGGACTTGGCGATGCCGAAGTCGATCAGCACCGCCTTCGACACCACGCCCTCGGGCAGCATGACGTTGTCGGGGCTGAGGTCGCGGTGGATCACGTCCAGTTCGTGCGCCTTCTCGAGTCCCCTGGCGAGGCGGCGCAGGAGGATCTTGCCGTCCTCGATGCTGATCGGCCCGTTCGCCTGCGTGTGGTCCGACAGGGGAACGCCCGAGATGAAGGACATCACCAGGCAGTAGGCGTCGAGGTCGGGGTCGTGGACGTAGTTGTAGTAGCGGACGATGGCCTCGTCCTGCAGCTGGCGCAGGGTCCGGGCCTCGCGCTTGAACATCTGGCCGACCTTCTCGTCCTCCGCCAGTTCGGGAAGGATGACCTTGATCGCGACGGGATCGCCGGTGCCGACCTCGGCGCCGCGATAGACCTCGCCCATGCCGCCGGCCTTGAGGACCTCGTCGATCCGGTAGTTGTTGTTGATGACCGTGCCGATCTCGAGGGTTGGCCCGTCGCTGCGACGAGAGCGGCGCGGCTGCCGGGGCGCTGCGGCCGCCGCGGTGGCGGCGGTGGCGGCCACGTCGGCGGCGCCGGTCGCCGTCGGCACGTCCTCGGGCGAAATGGCCTGGGTCGGCTGATAGGTCTGCGGGTCCGGCGGCGGCGGTGCGGCGGACCCGGACTGACCGCCGGGCGGCTGCGACGCCAGGTGCTGCGAGGCGGGCGGCTGCGACACCGGGGGCTGGGACACGGGCGGCTGTTGCGGCGGCTGCGAGGCCTGGGCGGCGGGTGCAAAAGCCGGATCGGGCGCACCCGGGATCCAGCCCGGCTCGCCGGGGC
>JAMWZF010000498.1 GCA_024304875.1 Paracoccaceae bacterium | reverse complement strand
CGTCGTCGGCCAGAACCGCCTCGGCCCGTGGCGGCAGGATCGGCACCGATGGCGACAGGACCGCATCGTACCCCGCGACGCGGTCGGCGTAGTCGGCACGCAGCTGGCGCAGCTGCCGCCAGCCGCGAATGTACTGCGCCGCGGTGACCGAGGCACCGGCCGCGACCCGCTCGCGGATGTGGTGGAACATCTCGTCGCCGCGGGTCTCCATCAGCTCGCCCCAGATCGCGACGGATTCGCCGCCGTAGAGGGTCGGCGTAAGCGCCATCGCGTCCCGCAGAGGCTCCCACGAGCCCCGGTCGACCTGTGCGCCGGCAGATGTCAGACGGTCCACTGCCGCCTCGAAGGCCGCGGCGGGGGCCTCCTCCACGTCCTCCATCATGACGGTGTCCAGCACCAGGAAGCGCCGGCCGTGCAGCCGGGTGCCGGCCAGGTCCGGCGCCGGGCCGCCGGTCAGGACCGACAGCAGCAGCGCCGCGTCCTCCACCGTCCGCGTCAGCGGCCCGACGGTGTCGAGAGTCTCGCAAAGCGGGACCACGCCGGCGGAGCCGATCAGCCCATGGGTCGTCTTGAGGCCGACGAGGTCGTTCCAGGCCGCGGGTGTCCGCACCGACCCGCCGGTGTCCGTCCCGATACCCGCCGCCGCGAGGCCCCAGGCGACCGAAGCCGCCGCGCCGGACGAGGACCCGCCGGGCAGCGCCTCGGGATCGTGCCGGTTCGGCGGCGTGGCGGTCATCGGATTGAGGCCGAGGCCGGAGAAGGCCAGTTCGCTCATATGCGTCTTGCCGAGACAGACCAGGCCGAGTGCCGTGGCGGCCCGCAGGACCTCGGCATCGGCCTCGGGCACCCGGCCAGCCAGCATGCGCGTTCCTGCCTCGGTCGCGACGCCTGCGGTGTCGAACAGGTCCTTCCAGCTGATCGGCACACCGTCGAGCTGCGACAGACGCTGGCCCCGCCGCGCGCGCAGCCCGGCAGCGGCGGCTTCGGCCAAGGCCCGTTCGGGTGTCAGCCGCGCATAGATCCGGTCGGCATGGGGGTGGCCGGCGATGGCGTCGAGATAGGTCTCGACAAGGGCCACGGGGTCGATGTCGCCCGCGCCGATCCCCCGGCCCAGCGCGGCGGCACTCTCCCAAAGCCAGTCGTTCATTGCGCGTCCTTCGGTTTTGCCCAGACGGTAGCGGCGGTTTGTGACATGGACAATCCCGGCCACCGCGCCATAGTCCGGCCCATGACACAGCAGGTTCTGATCACCGGGGGCGGGTTGGTGGGGGGCACCCTCGCCATCGCGCTGGCCCGTGCCGGCCTGGGTGTGACCCTGATCGACCGGGACACGCCCGCCGTCCAGGCCGACCCGGCCTTCGACGGACGGGCCTATGCGCTCGCCCTCGCCTCCCAGCGCCTGCTGCGCAACATCGGCGTGTGGCAGACCGTGGCCGGCGAGGCCCAGCCGATCCTCGGGATCAAGGTCAGCGACGGCCGCGCCGGGGAAGGACCGCTGACGCCCTTCCACCTCGGCTTCGATGCCGCCGAGATCGAGGAAGGGCCAATGGGCTACCTGGTCGAGGACCGGTTCCTGCGGCGGGCCCTGCTTGCGGCGCTGGAACAGGCCGGCGTGCGGCATCTGACCGGCGCGGCGGTGGTGGCGCAAGACCGTGCCGGGCCGGCAATCTCGGTGACGCTGGACGGGGGCGGAACGCATGCGGGCGCCCTTCTCGTCGGCTGTGACGGGCGCGGCAGCGGCACCGCCCGCCGCGCCGGGATCGGGCGGACCGGCTGGACCTACGACCAGGCGGCCGTGGTCTGCGCCGTGTCGCACGAGGCCGACCACGAGGGTATCGCGCATCAGTTCTTCATGCCCGAAGGACCGCTGGCGATCCTGCCCCTGCCGGGCCGCCGTTCGTCGATCGTCTGGTCGACCGGGATCGACCGGGCCCGTGCGCTGATGGCGCTGGATGACGACGCCTTCCTCCACGCGCTGCGTCCTGCCTTCGGGTCCTTCCTCGGCGACATCGCCCTCGAGGGGGCCAGGTTCTCCTATCCGCTCGGCCTGTCGCTGGCCGAGGATTTCGTGGCCGAGCGCGTCGCCCTCGCCGGAGACGCAGCCCACGGCGTGCATCCGCTGGCCGGCCAGGGGCTGAACGCGGGCCTCCGGGACGTGGGGGCCCTTGCCCATGTGCTCGAAGAGGCGCGTGCCCGCGGCGAGGACGTCGGCTCGGCGGTTGTGCTTGGCCGATACCGGCGCT
>JAMWZF010000497.1 GCA_024304875.1 Paracoccaceae bacterium | reverse complement strand
ATAAGAGACAGCGCCCCCCCCCGGCCCCATTCGGGCAGCCAGCCCGGCAAGCCGCTGGACGGCCCGCATCTGGGCTTCGTCCGTGGGCCGGAGGACCTGATGCTCGACCCCGAGGGGCGGCCCCGCCGGATCGACAAGGCCTTTTCCTGGAACGCGCCGATGGCCGCCCATGGCCTCATGCACATGGTCATCGCCAATGCCCACGCGGGCGATCCCTACCGGATCGACACGCTGATGCTCTACATGGCGAACATGGCGTGGAACTCGGCGATGAATACCGCCGGGACGATGGCGATGCTGACGGACAAGGGAGAGGACGGGGAGTACGTGATCCCCCGGATCATCTACTCCGACGCCTATGCCTCCGAGATGGTGGCCTATGCCGACCTCGTCCTGCCGGACACCACCTACCTCGAGCGGCACGACTGCATCTCGCTCCTCGACCGGCCGATCTGCGAGCCGGACCACGCCGCCGACGCGATCCGCTGGCCGGTGGTGGCGCCGGACCGTGACGTGCGCGGCTTCCAGTCCGTGCTCTGCGACCTCGGCGCGCGGCTCGGGCTGCCGGGGTTCGTCACGGAGGAGGGCGACCAGAAATACGCGGACTACGCCGATTACATCACCAAGCACGAACGCCGCCCCGGCGTCGGGCCGCTGGCGGGCTGGCGGATGGGCGAGCGCGGGCTGACTCACGGGCGGGGCGGGCCAAACGAAGGGCAGCTGGCCAGCTACATCAAGAACGGCGGCTTCTGGACGGCCGAGGTCCCGGACGAGGCGCGCTTCTTCAAGCCGTGGAACCGGGCCTACCAGGACTGGGCGGTGGGCATGGGCTTCTACGACGCCCCCCAGCCCTACCTCTTCGAGATCTGGTCCGAGCCGCTCCGCCGGTTTCAGCTGGCCGCCGAGGGACACGGGACCCGCCAGCCGCCCGAGCACCTGCGGGCACGGCTCAAGCTGGCGATGGCGCCGCTGCCGGTCTGGTATCCGACCGACGAAGACACGGACTATCCCCTGCACGCCCTGACCCAGCGCCCGATGGCGATGTACCACTCCTGGGGATCGCAGAACGCCTGGCTGCGGCAGATCCACGGAACGAACCCGCTCTACGTCCCGCAGGAGATCTGGGAGGCCAAGGGCTTCCGCCCCGGCAACTGGGCACGGCTGACCTCGGCCCACGGCGAGATCACCGTCCCGGCGGCGCCCATGGCGGCGGTCAACGGCCGGACGGTCTGGACCTGGAACGCCATCGGCAAGCGCAAGGGGGCCTGGGCGCTGGACCGGGATGCGCCGGAGGCGACGAAGGGCTTCCTGCTCAACCACCTGATCTCCGAGCTGCTGCCGGACCGGGGCGACGGGCACCGCTGGTCGAACTCGGACCCGGTGACAGGCCAGGCCGCCTGGTTCGACCTCAAGGTCCGGATCGAGAGGGCCGAGGCGCCGCGGGGCGTGTCCCTGCCGGAATTCGGCCCCCTCGCCTCGCCGGTGCCGCCGGCGCCGCCGCGGGTCCGCTGGAAGGTCTGACGTCCATGGCTTCGATTTGGCCCAAATACTCACAGCTCTGCCTGCCGGTCCGCGGGACCCTCAACGGCGAGGCGCCCCAAAATTCGCGAATTCCGGCTCTGAATTCTCGTCGAAAATTCGCATCCTCGACGGCACCCGCATGACGGCGAGTGTCACAGGCCCGGACGGCACCCGGCTTGCCGTGACCACGGAGGGCGACCCCGGCGCCCCGCCGCTCCTCTTCATCCACGGCTGGGCGCAGTGGTCCGGCTGCTGGGCGGGCGTGACCCGGCGCCTCTCGGACCGCTTCCACTGCCTCGCCCCCGACCTGCGGGGCCACGGGGCCTCGGACAAACCCGAAGAGAGCGGGGCCTACACCGACACCACTCTCTGGGGCGGCGACATCCAGGCGGTGATCGACCACTTCGCCCTCAGCAGACCCACACTCATCGGCTGGTCCTACGGCGCCCGCGTCATCGCCGCCCACCTCGCCATCCAGGGCAGCGCCCGCCTCGCCGGGATCGTCCTGACCGGCGGCATCCTCGCCATCGGCGCGGCGCGGGAGGACTGGATGGTCGGCCCCGCCAGCCCCGGCCTCGACCGCGACCTCTACACCGAGGACCTGCCCCGGCGCCTCGCCGCCACCGCCCGCTTCGTGGAGGCCTGCACCGCCACGCCCCTGCCCCGCCAGGCCTTTGCAGAGGCGGTCGGCGCCAACATGCTCTGCCCGCCGCACGTCCGCCGCGCCC
>JAMWZF010000496.1 GCA_024304875.1 Paracoccaceae bacterium | reverse complement strand
GCATCGCCGCGGCCCTGCGGCAGAACTCCTGGCTCGACTACATGGCCGTGGGCGTGACCATCGGCGCCCAGGCGCTGCCGAACTTCGTCATGGCGCCGATCCTGGTGCTGATCTTCACGCTCTGGCTCGGCTGGCTTCCCGGCGGCGGCTGGAACGGCGGGCAATGGCAATACGTCATCATGCCGGTGATCGCGCTCTCGACCTCCTACATGGCCTCGATCGCGCGGATCACCCGGTCCTCGATGCTCGAGGTGATGAACTCCAACTTCATCCGCACCGCCCGGGCCAAGGGCCTGCCGATGCGCCGGGTGGTCTGGCGGCATGCGCTGAAGCCGACGCTGCTGCCCGTGATCTCCTACCTCGGGCCGGCCTTCGTCGGCATGATCACCGGCTCGGTCGTGGTGGACATCGCCTTCTCCACCGGCGGGATCGGGCAGTTCTTCGTGAACTCGGCCTTCAACCGCGACTACTCGGTCATCATGGGCATCACGATCCTGGTCGGCATGCTCACCATTTCGTTCAACCTTCTGGTCGACATCCTCTACGCCTGGATCGACCCGAAGATCCGGTATTGAGGGGGCAGAGCGCATGAAACTCGCCGACGCCGACGCCAGGCTGCTGGAAGACACCGGAGAGATCGCCGCCGTCCGCGGCCGGTCCCTCTGGGCCGACGCCCGCGGCCGCTTCGTCAAGAACAAGGCCGCCGTCTTCGGGCTCTTCGTCCTGATCCTGGTGATGATCTTCGCCTTCTTCGGCGGGCTGGTCGCGCAGTACGAACCGGACCACGTCGATTTCTCGCTCATGGGGGCGATGTCCCGCAACGGGCCGCCCTCGCTCGAGACCGGGCACTGGTTCGGCGTCGACTACGAAGGGCGGGACCTCTTCGCCCGGACGGTGCAGGGCACGCGCATCTCGCTCCTCGTCGGCATCGTCGGGGCGCTGGTCGCGGTCATCGTCGGCACGCTCTACGGCGCGACGGCGGGCTACGTCGGCGGCAAGACCGACAGCATCATGATGCGGACCGTCGACATCCTGATGTCGATCCCCTTCATGTTCGTCCTGATCCTGCTGCTGGTGATCTTCGACCGCTCGATCTTCATGCTCTTCCTCGGCATCGGCCTGATCTCCTGGCTCGACATGAGCCGGATCGCCCGCGGCCAGACCCTGTCGATCAAGAACAAGGAATTCGTCGAGGCCGCCCACGCCACCGGCGTGCGCCCCTTCGTCATCATCCTGCGCCACATCGTGCCGAACCTCCTCGGCATCGTGATCGTCTACGCCACCCTCCTGGTGCCCCAGATGATCATCTTCGAAAGCTTCGTGAGCTACCTCGGCCTCGGCATCCAGGAACCCAACACCTCGCTCGGCGCGCTGATCAACCTCGGCACCGACCAGATGAACAACGGCACCCTCTGGATGCTGATGTTCCCGCTGGTCTTCTTCCTGATCACGCTCTTCGCCCTGTTCTTCGTCGGCGACGGGCTGCGCGACGCGCTCGACCCCAAGGACCGCTGATACATGGCCCTTCTCGACATCGAAAACCTCAAGGTCACCTTCCAGACCAACGACGGCCCCGTGCATGCGGTCAACGACCTGTCGTTCTCCGTGGACGCGGGCGAGACCCTGGCCATCGTGGGCGAAAGCGGCTCTGGGAAAAGCCAGAGCGCCTTTGCCATCATGGGCCTGCTCGCCCGCAACGGCGCCGCCACGGGCAAGGTCATGTGGGACGGGCAGGATCTCCTCAGCCTCTCCGAGCGCAAGCTCAACAGGATCCGGGCCGAGCAGATCTCGATGATCTTCCAGGACCCGATGACCTCGCTCAATCCTTATATCCGGGTCTCGGACCAGATGGCCGAGGTGCTCCAGCTCCACAAGGGGATGAGCAAGAAGGAGGCGGTGGCCGAGGCGGTCCGCATGCTCGACGCCGTCCGCATCCCCGACGCGAAAAGCCGCATCTCGATGTTTCCCCACGAGTTCTCGGGCGGCATGCGCCAGCGGATCATGATCGCCATGGCGCTGCTCTGCTCGCCCCGCCTGCTGATCGCGGACGAGCCGACGACGGCCCTCGACGTGACCGTGCAGGCGCAGATCATGTCGCTCCTGGCAGACATCCGGCAGGAGTTCGGCACCGCCCTCATCCTCATCACCCACGACCTCGGCATCGTGGCCGAGGCCTGCGACCGGACGCTGGTCATGTACGGCGGGCAGGTGATGGAGGAGGGGACGACCGAGGACGTCTTCGCCGCGCC
>JAMWZF010000495.1 GCA_024304875.1 Paracoccaceae bacterium | reverse complement strand
GCCAAGGGTCCGATGGAGCAGGCCAAGGCGATGGCCGGGATCAAGCCCGAGTTCTTCAAGCCGGTCGTCGGCCTTGAGCGGGGCCTGACCGATCCGATCACGACCCTCAGCATGGGCCAGACCGCCGAGGTGCTGGCCCACCGCTTCAACATCGACCGCAAGACCGCCGACGCCTACGCCATGCAGAGCCACCACCGCCTCGCCGCCGCCCAGTCCGAGGGGCGGCTGAAGGACGAACTGATGCCCGCCTTCGACCGGGACGGCACGGTCTACGATCACGATGACGGCGTGCGGCCCGACAGCGACATGGAGGGCCTCGCGAAACCGAAACCGGTGTTCGAGCCTCCCTACGGCAAGGTCACCGCCGGCAACTCCAGCCAGATCACCGACGGCGCGAGTTGGTGTATCCTCGCCTCGGAACGCGCGATCGAGGCGCACGGGCTGACGCCCATCGCCGAGATCAAGGACAGCGAATGGGCCGGCCTAGACCCGTCGATCATGGGCCTTGGGCCGGTGCTGGCCTCCACTCCCATCGCGCAGCGGCATGGGCTGTCGGTCGAGGACATCGACCTTTGGGAACTCAACGAAGCCTTCGCCGCGCAGGTCCTGTCCTGCCTCGCCGCGTGGGGCGACGCCGAATTCTGCCGCGAGGTGCTTGGCATGGACGCCGCCTTCGGCCGCATCGACCGGGACAGGCTCAACGTCGACGGCGGGGCCATCTCGCTCGGCCACCCGGTCGGGACCAGCGGCAACCGCATCGTCCTCCACCTCGCCAACGCGATGAAGGAGCGCGGCGCCAAGCGCGGCATCGCGACCGAGTGCATCGGCGGCGGCCTTGGCGGCGCGATGCTTCTGGAGGCTGTGTGATGACCGGACATGTGCTTGAATTCCTGGGTGAAACCAAGCTGGAACTCGGCCCCGTCAGAGATGCGACGGGCAACTGGCGCGTTGGCCGCGACGACGACAACATTCTCTGGCTCGTGCTCGACAAGGCGGACAGCAGCGTCAACACAGTCTCGGAAGACGTGATCCGCGAACTGGGTGATCAAATCGCCGCCGCCGAGAAGGATACTCCCGCCGCGCTTGTGATCCGATCGGCCAAGCAGGCCGGTTTCGCCGCCGGGGCCGACATCACATCCTTCGACAGGATGTCCGACGAGGGCGCCGCCGACCTCCTCCGCCAGGGCCACGAGGTCCTCGACCGGATCGAGAAACTGAGCTGCCCGACCATCTGCGTCGTTCACGGTGCCGCCTTGGGCGCGGGTTTCGAAGTGGCGCTGGCCTGCGACTACCGGATCGCCGTCGACGGCGCCTCCTTCGGCTTTCCCGAGGTGCAGCTTGGCCTGCATCCCGGCCTTGGAGGCACCTTCCGCCTGCCCGCCCTGATCGGGCCGACCGAGGCGATGACCATGATGCTGACCGGCAAGACCGCGCATACGAGAAAAGCCAAGTCGCAGGGCATCGTGGACGCGGTTGTCGAGGAGCGGCACGTCGCCGCCGCGGTCTCCGCCGCCGCGAATGGCAAGATCGACAGGCAAAGCCCCGGCCTGACCTCCCGCGCCTTCGGCTTCGACCAGGCCCGCAGCCTCGCCGCCCGGCAGATGCGCGGCCAGACCGAGAAGAAGGCCCCGAAGGCGCATTATCCCGCGCCCCACGCCCTCATCGACCTCTGGGAAGCGCACGGCGACGACCGCGAGGAGATGCAGAAAGGCGAGATCGAGAGCTTTGCCGCGCTGCTTAAGACCGACACCTCGAAGAACTTGCGCCGTGTGTTCTTCCTCCGCCAGGGGCTGAAGGACGAAGGGAGGGGCAAGGACGGCATCGCCCACGTCCACGTCATCGGCGCGGGCGAGATGGGGGCCGAGATCGCCGCGATGGCCGCGATCAAGGGCAAGATCGTGACGCTGGGCGACCTGGAAACCAAGGCTCTCGGCAAGGCGATCAAGACCGCAGCCGCCATCTGCAAGGACAAGCACCTGACCGGACCTCAGACGCGCGATGCGCTCGACCGGCTCATGCCCGACCCGAACGGCTACGGCCTCGCCCGTGCGGACCTCGTCATCGAGGCGGCCAGCGAGGCGCAGGAGGTGAAGGAGAAGATCTTCGCCGGGCTGAAAGGCAAGCTGAAGGAGGGCGCGATTCTCGCTTCCAATACCTCGAGCCTTTCGATCGACACGCTGGCCAAGGCCGCGCCCGACGCCGCCCGCTTCGCTGGCCTGCACTTCTTCAATCCGGTGTCCAAGATCGACCTCG
>JAMWZF010000494.1 GCA_024304875.1 Paracoccaceae bacterium | reverse complement strand
GCTTCACTCGGTCCAGGTGCAGCGCGGCGGCGAGGTGATCCTCGCCGAGGCGCCGCGCGGACCCGGCCTCGACCGGCTGGCCAACATCAAGTCCTGCTCCAAGAGCATCGTCGCCCTGCTTCTCGGCAGCGCGATCGACAGCGGCGACATCGCTTCGGTCGATGCCACCTTGGGAGAGGTCGCCCCCCGCATCCTGCCCGCCGGCGCGACCGAGGGCGCGGCCGGGATCACGATGGAGGACCTCGTGACCCTCCGTGCCGGGCTGGAGCGGACCTCTGGCGGAAACTACGGCGCCTGGGTCTCGTCCTCGAACTGGGTGGCGGACGCCCTCAGCCGGCCCATGGTGGCCGAGCCGGGAACGCGGATGCTCTATTCCACCGGCTCCACCCACATCCTCGGCGCCGCCTTGGCCGAGGCAACGGGGCAGAGCCTGCTGGACCTCGCCCGCGCCCGGCTCGGCCGGCCGCTGGGGATCGAGATCCCGCCCTGGACCCGCGATCCGCAGGGCTACTACCTCGGCGGCAACGAGATGGCGCTGACGCCCCGGGCCATGCTGCGGATCGCGGCGATGGTGCGGGACGGCGGCGCCCACGAGGGACAACAGGTCATCCCGCAGGACTGGATCGCCGCCTCCACGGAACCCCGCGCCCGCTCGCCCTACTCGGGCCTCTCCTACGGCTACGGCTGGTTTCTGTCGCGGTCCGGCTACGTCCTCGGGCGCGGCTATGGCGGGCAGATCATCGCGGCGCATGCCGGGCGGAACCTCGCCGTCGCGATCACCTCGGATCCGACCCTCCCGGCCCGGTCGGAAGGGTATTTCGGCACGCTCATGGACCTTCTCGACGGCCCGGTGCTGGCAATGGCATGAGGCGTGGTGGGTCAAGACCAACCTCACCGGCACCCCGATATCGAACGGCTGTATTCGCCGGACAGGGCGCTCCCCAAGGTGAGTATTTGAGCCAGCCCGAAGCGGAAAAGCGCATCCTGCTATTTCGGGCTGGCTCAAATACTCAAAGTCGCTCGGCTTCCTGCCCGCGCTCCGGCAAAGACGAGGCGCCCGTGAGGTGGGTCTCGACCCAACCTGCGCCTAGCCGGCGTCCTCGGCGGCGGCGATCAGGGCGTCCGCGATCAGGTCGCACTCGGCGAGCGACAGCCGCGCCGGGAGGCGCACGTCGCAGGCGCGCATGAGCATGGCGCGGGTCATCGGCAGCTCCCAGGTCTCCTCGAGGAACTGCCAGTTCCAGAAGGCGCGGGCGTTGTCGGCGCTGGCGCCGAAGACCTGCACATTGACCCCGCGCACGGCGGCGGCCTCGCAGAAGGCGGCGATGCGGGCCTCGGGCATGTCCGCGAGGTTGAACTGGATCGAGTCCGGCGCCCGCTCTTCCCCTGCCAGCGGCGCCGGCACGTCGAAGAAACGGGTCGCCTGCAAGCGCGCGGCGACATGGTCGTGGTTGCGCCGCCCGTCGCGCACCCGCCGCGGCACCTCGGCCAGCTGGGGCCGGACCACGGCGGCGGAGAGGTTGCCGAGGCGCAGGTTGTAGAGCGGCAGCCTGTTCTGCCAGCGGGCGAAGGGCTCGGCCAGGACCGGGTGCTTCTTCCAATTGTGCTCGTAGGCGCCGGACATGATGACGGCCTTGGCCACCAGCTCGGCGTCGTCGGTGATCAGGATGCCGCCCTCGCCCGCGTTCAGGAGCTTGTAGCTCTGGAACGAGAAGCAGCCGATCCGGCCGATGGTGCCGATCCTGCGGCCCTTCCAGGTGGTGCCCAGCGAATGGGCCGCGTCCTCGATCACCGGCACGCCGGCCTCGTCCGCCAGGGCCATGATCGCGTCCATGTCGGAGGTGTGGCCCCGCATGTGGCTGACGATCACCGCGTCGCAGGTCTGCAGCTTGACCGCGAAATCCTCCATGTCGATCCGGTAGTCGGCGCCGCATTCGGCCAGCACCGGCACGCAGTCGGCGTGGACGATCGAGGACGGCACGGCGGCGAAGGTGAAGGCCGGGATCAGCACCCGCGCCCCGCGGGGCAGGTCGAGGGCCTTCAGCGACAGGAACAGGGCGGCAGAGCAGGAGGAGACGGCAAGAGCGTAGCGCGCGCCCATCATCGCCGCGAACTCGGCCTCCAGCAGGGCCACCGGCGCCGCGTCCGAGGTGTAGCGGAACAGGTCTCCGCTCGCCAGAAGGCGCTCGACCTCGGCCCTTGCGGCGCCGACTACCGGATCGACATGGAGGATTTCGCGGTCAAGCTGCAGACC
>JAMWZF010000493.1 GCA_024304875.1 Paracoccaceae bacterium | reverse complement strand
TCATCCTCGCCCATTGGCTGCCCCGCTGGGTCGCCCGGCGGGAGCCTGCGGCCTCGGGCCTGATGATCCTGCTGGGGATGGGGGCCTTTGCCGTCGTGCCGGGTATGCCGCAGGTGCCCGACCCGCGCACATCGCCTTTCATCTGGGAGGTCGTGGCCGAGATGTGCGTGATCATCGCGCTGTTCGGAACCGGCCTCCGGATCGACAACCTCTCCTCGTGGAAGCGCTGGTCGCCGACCGTGCGCCTGCTGGCGATCGCGATGCCGCTGACCATCCTCGCCGTGGCGACGATGGGATATTTCGTGGCCGGCATGACCATCGCCGGGGCGATCCTGCTCGGCGCGGTCCTGTCGCCGACGGACCCCGTCCTCGCCGGCTCCGTGCAGGTCGGTCCTCCGCTGGAAGGTGGCGAGCATCCGGTCCGCTTCGCCCTGACCACCGAGGCGGCCATCAACGACGGGCTGGCCTTTCCCTTCGTCTACCTCGGTCTCATGGTCGCGGCCGAGACTGCCGCCGGCTTCGGCACCTGGGGCCTGACATGGCTGGCCGAGGACGTGGTCTGGCGGATCGCGGTCGGCACGGCGATGGGCGCGGCCGGGGGCTGGGCCCTGGGCCAGATCCTCTTCGTCCTGCCGCGCGGCGCCGTGCTGGCAGATACCGCCTCGGGCGTGGTCGCCATGGCCGGGGTCCTGCTCTGCTACGGGAGCACCGAACTGGCCGAGGGCTACGGCTTCATCGCGGTCGCGGTCATGGGGCTGACGCTGCGGCGGATCGAGGCGCAGCACCAGTTCCACCGGCGCCTGCACGATTTCACCGAAACGCTCGAGATCGCGCTGACGGCGGTTCTGCTGGTGGCCCTGGGGGCGGTCCTCCCCCTGCTCCTCGCCGGGCTGACCTGGGAGGACGCGGCCATTGCCCTGGCGCTGATCCTGGTGATCCGGCCCCTGTCGGGCTGGATCTCTCTCGCCGGCTCGCCCGTGAAGTCGGGGGACCGCTGGGTCGTCGCCTTCTACGGGGTACGCGGCGTCGGCTCGATCTACTATCTCGCCTATGCCGCCGGACACGTGGAGTTCATCGATGAGGATCGGCTCTGGGCGCTGATCGGCTTCGCCATCCTGGTATCGACATTGCTGCACGGCCTGACCGCCGCCTGGGCGATGCAGGTGGTCTCGGACAGCGAGGACGACTGACGCCGGCTAGTGCGCCGGCTCGCCCGAGACCGCCATGACCGGGGGAATCAGGCAGAGACCGATCGCCAGGCCGATGATCCCGTCGCACAGCGCCGTCACGAACCATTCGACAAAGCCGGTCCAGCGGCCCACGCCCTCTGCCACCCAGACGGCGAGGTCGTGGATCGCCTCGTAGGGCCAGGCCCACCAGTGCTGGACCTCGAGCCCGTGCACGACGATCGACCCGCCGACCCAGAGCATGGCAAGGGTGCCGACCGTACCGAGAATCTTGAGGAACGTCGGCATCCCCGTCACCAGGGCCTGCCCGATGCGCCGGGTGATCCCGAGGCGCCCGGTCTCGGCCATCCGCAGGCCGACGTCGTCCGCCTTCACGATCAGGGCCACGGCGCCGTAGACGCCCACCGTCACCGCCAGGCCCGCCATCGCCAGGGCGCCGGCCTTCATGCCGAAGGTCGTCTCGGGCGGAATCTGGTTGAGGATGATCGTCATGATCTCGGCCGAGAGGATGAAGTCGGTCTTGATCGCGCCGCGGACCCGCTCTTCCTCGAGCTTGGTGGGGTCCTTCGGTGTCATGTCCTTCTTGACCCCTTCGGAGGCATCCGGCGCCAGCCAGTGCAGCACCTTCTCGGCCCCCTCGAAGCAGAGGTAGAGACCGCCCAGCATCAGCAGCGGTGTGATCAGCCAGGGTGCGAAGGCAGATAGCAGAAGCGCCGCGGGAAGAAGAACGACGATCTTGTTGAAGATCGACCCCTTGGTGATCTTCCAGATGATCGGCAGTTCGCGCTTCGGGTCGAGTCCGGTGACGTATTTGGGCGTCACGGCGGCATCGTCGATGACGACGCCCGCAGCCTTGGAGCCGGCCTTGGCAGCCATTGCGCTGACATCGTCGATCGACGCCGCACCGGCCTTGGCGAGGGCCGCCACGTCGTCGAGTAGCGCCAGAAGTCCGCTCATGGTCTTGCCTGTCCCGTTCCTCGGCCTGCCCGGGCCAAGATAGACCGCCGCCCCGTCGGCGCAAGGGCGCCGGGGGGCGCCGGGAAGGGCTGGGCCTCGGCCGGAGTTGGCG
>JAMWZF010000492.1 GCA_024304875.1 Paracoccaceae bacterium | reverse complement strand
TCGAGGATGCGGCCAAGGTCTTCCAGCGCACGCCCCTCATCGGCAACCTCAGCCCCGGCGGGCAGTACCTCGCCGCCCATGTCCATGCCATCGGCGGCACGCCCGTGATCCTCAAGGAACTGATCGCGGGCGGCTACATCGACGGCTCCGCCCTGACCATCACGGGCCAGACCCTCGCCGAGGCCGTGGCGGGCGCGCCCGCGCCCGATGGCGAGGTGGTCCGGCCCGTCTCGACCCCCATCGCCGCCACCGGCGGGGTCGTCACGCTCACCGGCAACCTCTGCCCCAAGGGCGCGCTGCTCAAGGTCGCGGGGCTGAAGGACCTGGCGTTCCGCGGCCCGGCCCGCGTCTTCGACGGCGAGGCGGCGGCGCAGGGGGCGGTGGAACGACGGACCTACGAGGAAGGCGACGTCCTGGTCGTGCGCGGCGAGGGGCCCAAGGGCGCGCCCGGCATGAAGGAGATGCTCGGGATCACGGCCCTGCTTTACGGGCAGGGGATGGGGGCGAAGACGGCGCTTCTGACCGACGGGCGCTTCTCGGGCGCCTCGCGCGGCATGTGCATCGGCTATGCCTCGCCCGAGGCGGCGGTGGGCGGACCCATCGCGCTGGTCGAGGACGGCGACATCATCGCCATCGACGCGACCCCCGGCGTGGCCAGCATCACGCTGGAAGTGGACGAGGCCACGCTGGAGCGCCGCCGCGCCGCCCTCGGCACGCCCAAGGCCCCCCGCCACGGCGGCCTGCTGGAGAAATACGCCGCCTCGGTCCAGGGGGCCGAACGCGGCGCCGTGACCCATTCGGGCGCGGTCGACACGAGCGGAGACCTGGACTGATGCACCCCAACCCATACGACCCCCGGTCCCGCGACGACCTCACCGATAACGAGAAGACCGTTCTGCGCTTCATGGACGAGGTGATGCACGGCGACAACCTAGACCTGCTCGATGAGCTGGTGGCCGAGGATTACATCCAGCACACGCCCGGCATCGGGCAGGGCCGGGCAGGCGTCCGCAAGTACATCGAGGAGGTGGGCCATCGCCGCCCCGGACGGCACGACTGGCGGCCGGTGCAGATCTTCTCGCAGGGCGACATTGTCATCCTGCACAAGATCAGCGGCACCCATGTCTTCGCCGACTTCGTGCGCTTCAACGCCGAGGGCAAGATGGCCGAGCATTGGGACGTGGTGCAGCCGCATCCCGAACCGGGCTACGATCCGATGAAGCCCTCGACCGAGAACCTGGCCCGGTTCAAGGCGCTCTTCAATCTGGACTGACTACTCCAGCGCGAAGAGCGACACGACCACCTTGGCATCCAGCCGCGCCCCGGTGCCGACGAAAAGCGTCCGGTTCACCCAGGCATAGCGCGGATCGCCGGTCTCGAGCCGGGCATGGGTGCGCATGTAGTAGGTGGCGGGGTCGACCTCCTCGCCCCGCGCGATGGCGGCGATCACCTCCTCCGGCCCGTGGCGCAGGCCGTAGTTGACGATCTCGATGGTCGCGCCGTCGTCCGTCTCCAGTCCGTAGCGGGTGTCGAGCTCGGCCACGCCGTCGGCAAAAATCGTCTGCCAGTCGGCGCCGAGGTCCAGGATGCGGCCGTTGAGGCGCGGCCCCGCGACGGTGCCGCCGACGATGGGGATGATCCGGCGATGCCCGGCACGGCCCTGGCCCATCTCGCGGATCGGGTCCAGCTCGACGGTCAGGTCGCAGACATGGGCAAGGACGGGCGGGGTCAGCTTGGACATTTGGCCTCTCCGGGTCGGGTGCCTTTGCGGTAGCCTCCGCCGCTGGGCAGATCAACCCGCGCCGGTTGACGCGGCGCGTGCGGCCATGTGACAAGCGCGGCTTTCGTCATGCCCCCGGTGTCTCCTCGCCGGGCCGATCAAGAGGAAAACCCCATGGCCCTGACCCTGCGCCCCAACCGCGAGCGCGACCTGGCCCCGCTGGCGCGGATGCTGCCGGACGCCGACATCCCGCTCTTGAACCCGAGCGCCAAGGTGCCCTTCGACGAGTTGGAATGGCACCGCAAGTGGCTGGGCGACCACCAGGACGTGTCCTTCTACCTGCAGGACGAGGCGGGGGAGGACGTCGGCTTCTTCGCCCTGCGCGAGGGGATCGGGCCCGAGGTCCGGCACCTGACTTACGTCTATCTCGTCGAGAAAGCGCGGGGCGGGGCAGGGGCGGAGCTGACCCAGTGGATCGAACAGGCGGCGCTGGATCTCGGCGCCCTGACCCTGACGCTGAAGGTCGAGGTGGACAACG
>JAMWZF010000491.1 GCA_024304875.1 Paracoccaceae bacterium | reverse complement strand
ACCGCCTCGGCCCAGACGTCGCCGCCCCGGCCGCCGTCGCCGCCGTTGGGGCCGCCGTATTCGATGAACTTCTCGCGCCGGAACGATACGCAGCCGTTCCCGCCGCTGCCCGAGCGGATGTAGACCTTGCTGAGATCGAGGAATTTCATGGCATCGGGTCCCGGGTTGCGAATGAGGGCCATACGCCGAAGCGGCGCGGCGCTCAAGAGGATGCGCCCCGATCGACCCCGGCGCCCGCCACCCCTCCTCTTTTCGCCCCGAAATACCTCGGGGGAGGCCCGGACTTGATCCGGGCCGGGGGCGGAGCCCCCTCCCCGCTCAGGTCCGGGCGCTCCAGTCGGACGGATCGAGCCGGAAGTGGATGCTGGGCGTCTCCACCTGCCGCGCCTTGGACAGGCTCACCGTCTCGTGGGTGCGAACGAACCCCAGCTTCTCCAGCACCCGGCCCGAGGCGGCGTTGTCGGCCCAGATGCAGGCGGTGACGGGAGTGTCTGGCCGGGCCGCGAAATGATGGTCCAGCGCCGCGGTGCAGGCTTCGGTCATCAGGCCCGCGCCAGCGCAATCGGGGTGCATCATGTAGCCGAGGTCGCCCTTGGTGACGGCGGTGGTGCCGATCAGCCGATCCACCAAGATCATCCCCCAGACGTCGCCCTCCCCCTCGTAGGGCCGCGACCGCGAGAGGGTGAACGTCGGGTCCGGCGGCCAGGGCCAGGAGCCGAGCTGGCGGACCACCTCCCGGATCGAGGCGATCTCGTGCAGGGCCGGGGCATCCGCCGGGCCGAGCGGCCGCAGGAGCAGCCGCGCGGTCCGCAACGCGGGTGTCACTTGGCCATCTGCAGGCAGTAGGTCCAGGACGGGACCTTGCCGCCGCGGGCGATCGAGTAGTCCTCGGCATCGCCCAAGTACTCGAAGCCGCAGTTGGTCAGCACCCGGGCCGAGACCGGGTTGTCCTGGAAGACTTCCGCGAAGATCTGCTTGGACCCGTGGGGGTTGGCGGCGATCAGGGCGCGGACGGCCTCGGTCGCGAAGCCGGTGTTCCAGAAGGCGGGGGCGACCCAGTAGCCGATCTCGGACTGGTCGCGGTCCAGCCGTTCGAGGTTGATGACCCCCAGCATGGCGTCGCGCTCCGACACCCGGCCGTCGATGATCCAGATGTCCTCGCGCCTGGTCTCGGCCCGGGCGGCCTTGATGAAGGCCTCGGCGGCGCCGGGGGGCATGGGATGCGGGATCGACCGGGTCATCCGGGCGACACGCTCGTCCCCGGCGTACATCTCCAGGAGGCCGGCGTCGGAATCCTCGACCGGGCGCAGGGTCAGGCGCTCGGCCTCGATCACCATCTGGTCGGTGGCCCGCTCGGCGGGCAGTGCGTCAATCTTCATGGGTCACCCTCCCGTGGCCCCAGGGCCGGCCCGCCGCGTCTCCTCCTGCGGCGAAGCCTCCCCGATCAATATGGGGCAAGGCGCCCCGCAAAGTAGAACAGGATACGAAAAGGGGACCGGCGTTTCCGCCGATCCCCCTGAATGTCAAAGCCTTTTCAGGATCGGCTTATTCCGCGGCCTCCGCCATGGGAAGTACGGAAATGAAGGTGCGGCCCTTGAAGCCCTTGCGGAAGGTCACCTGGCCCTCGGCGGTCGCGAAGATCGTGTGATCCTTGCCCTCGCCGACACCGGCGCCCGGCCAGTACTTGTTGCCGCGCTGACGGGCGATGATGTTGCCCGGGATCACGGCCTCGCCGCCGAACTTCTTCACGCCAAGGCGGCGACCGGCAGAGTCGCGGCCGTTGCGGGACGAACCGCCTGCTTTCTTGTGTGCCATATCGTCTCTCCTTGTCTCGACTTACTTGGTCAGCTCTTTGGCCTGGTCAACCCAGCCCTCGCGCTCGATCCGGCCCTTGAAGGACAGCTTCTCGTCCATCGCGGCGATGTCCTCTTCGGTCCACGAGGCGATCTGGGCGAAGGTGGTGACGCCGGCGGCGTGCAGCTTCTTCTCCAGCGCCGGGCCGACGCCGGACAGCTTCTTGAGATCGTCGGCGCCCTCGGCAGAGGTCTCGGCCTTGGCGGCGGACTCTTTCTTGGCGGCGGGCTTTTCGGCCTTGGCGGGTGTCTCGGCGGTGTCGGCCTTTGCGGCCTTCTTCGCCTTCGGCGCCTTGGCGGCGGCCTTCGCGGCGGGGCCGGACAGGACGGCGGCGCCGGACGCGGCGACGGCGGCAAAGCCCGCGCCGTTCTCGGCGGCCTTCACGCCGGACTTGTCGGCGCCGGTCTC
>JAMWZF010000490.1 GCA_024304875.1 Paracoccaceae bacterium | reverse complement strand
ATTTGAAGAGCGTGAAGTCCTTCTTGTAGATCTCGTAGACGAGGTGCATCGACAGATCGTCGAAATAGTCCTCGACCGGGTGGGCCCGCTTCGGCCCGTGGCCCTCGCTTTCGTTGAACCGGGGCACCTCGGCCAGGTCCACCTTCACCGGCGTCTCGATGGCGTCGAGGACGGATTGCATCCCCTCGTCGAACTTCTCGGTCCAGAAGATGTTGTCGTAGGTGCCGCCGTTCACGATGAAGGTGCTGATGTGCCCCGACATCGCGGACCAGTGGATGTCCGGGTCCATCGGGCGGCGCCAGCGGATGGTGTCGCGGGCGAACAGCAGGAAGCGGCGGAAGCTCTTCACCTGGTCGAACTCGAACCCGTCCTCGGGCGATCCCACCTCGATCCCGTATTTCTGGATCAGCAGGGGGACGAGGTTGCCGCGGTAGCGTTTGCCGTTGCGCTGGATGCCGCAGATCTTGTCGAAGAAGGACGACAGGATGCGGGTGTAGGGATTGCGCACGCAGGTGAAGGCGTAGGAGTTGTGGCCGGTCACATTGGCGGTGATCCTGGGCTGGCTCTCCTCCATCGCCCACTTGTGCATGCCCGTCTGGGCATCGTGGATGTCGCCGTCGAAGAACGCGCCGTGGTCGGAGTAGTACATGATCTGACCGATGGTCGAGCAGGCGCACTTGGGAACCACGCGGTAGACCACGCTTTCCGATGTCGTCATCCAGGTGCCGGGAAACCCCATGCCGCTCGCCCCCATGTGGCGCCTTACGAGGCGTCTTGTCTCGCCACAAAATCCGCCCTCGGGCCTTCTTATTCAACCCCGGTTTACGCTATCAAGCGTAAACGATCCCCCAAGGGGCGGGCAGGACACGAAAGACGAATGGCCAGAATCGCGTTCATTTTGCTGTGCCACAAGGACCCGGACGCGATCATCCGGCAGGCCGAGCAGCTGACCGCGGTGGGCGACTACATGTCGATCCATTTCGACGCCCGCGCGCCGAAGGCCGCCTTCGAGCGGATCCGCACGGCGCTGGCCGACAACCCGAACGTCACCTTCGCCCGCAAGCGGATCAGGTGCGGCTGGGGCGAATGGAGCCTGGTGCAGGCCAGCCTCCACGCCGTCGAGGCCGCGGTCGAGGCGTTCCCCCGGGCAACCCACTTCTACATGCTGTCCGGCGACTGCATGGCGGTGAAGTCGGCGCGCTATGCTCACGACTTCCTCGATGCACACGACCGCGACTACATCGAAAGCTTCGATTTCTTCGACAGCGACTGGATCAAGACGGGAATGAAGGAAGAGCGGCTGATCTACCGCCATTTCTTCAACGAACGCACCCAGAAACGGCGCTTCTACACCGCCTACAACCTGCAGAAACGGTTCGGCCTCACGCGCGAGATCCCCTCCGACATCCAGGTGATGATCGGCTCGCAATGGTGGTGCCTGCGCCGGCGGACGATCGAGTGGATCCTCGACTTCACCAGGACCCGCCGCGACGTGATGCGCTTCTTCCGCACCACCTGGATCCCTGACGAGACCTTCTTCCAGACCCTCGTGCGCCACCTCGTCCCCGAGACCGAGATCAGATCGCGCACGCTCACCTTCCTGATGTTCTCGGACTACGGGATGCCGGTGAACTTCTACAACGACCACTACGACCTGCTGCTGTCACAGGACTACCTCTTCGCCCGCAAGATCTCGCCCGAGGCGAAGGCGCTGAAGGAACGGCTCGGGGTGCTCTATGCCTCGGGTCGCAACGACTTCCAGATCTCGAACGAGGGCGCGGGCCTCTACAAGTACCTGACAGGCCGCGGCCGGATCGGCCGGCGCTTCGCCACCCGGTTCTGGGAGACCGAGGCCAGCCTCGGCCGCGAGCGCGAGCTGATGATCGTCGCCTGCAAGAAATGGCACGTGGCCAAGCGGCTGGTGGGCTCGATCAAGCACCACACCAACATCCCCGCCATCGACTATCTCTTCAACGAGGAGGACACGCCGCTGCCGGACCTCGGCGGCATCCAGACCACGCTGGAAAAGCGGACCCGGCACCGGCGGGCCCTGATGCGGATGCTGTATGACTATTACGAGACCGACCGGCTGATCATCTGCCTCGACACCGCCTCGATGGACCTGATGCAGGACTTCTATTCCGACCGCTGCACCTCGCGTCTGCTCGAGGTGGAATGCGACTTCACGGACGAGTACCTGATCGGCCACGCCAAGCGGATCGGCCTCGCCGGCGAGGAAACCTCGGACGAGACCCTGCAGCAGCTCCTGCCCACCATCCGCTTCGACGT
>JAMWZF010000049.1 GCA_024304875.1 Paracoccaceae bacterium | reverse complement strand
GGTGGGAGTGGCCGGTCAGGACGGCGTCGATGCCCGTCACCCCGCCGAGCGGGATGGCCGCGTCTTCCATCATCTCCTCCGCTTCGGCCGGGCCGATGCCGGAGTGGGCGAGGGCGATCACGAGGTCGCAGCCCTGTTCCTTGAGGCGGGGGACGTAGAATGCGGCCGTGGCGACGATGTCGCGGACCTCGACCTTTCCTTCCAGGTGGCCCCGATCCCAGTTCATGATCTGGGGCGGGACGAAACCGATGAGGCCTATCTTGATGGGATAGGTCTCGCCCGCGCCGTCGGTGATCTCGCGGTCAAGGATGACGTAAGGCGGCGCCAGGGTGTCGTCGTCCGCCGGCGTTTCGCCCTGGCTGTAGGCGACGTTGGCGCAGACGATGGGGAAGTCCGACCCGGCGAGCGCCGCGGTCAGGAAATCGAGGCCGTAGTTGAATTCGTGGTTGCCGAGGGTCCCGGCGTCGAAGCCGAGGGTGTTCATCGCGGTGATGACGGGGTGCGCCTCTCCCTCGGGCAAGCCCCGCTCGTAGGCGATGTAGTCGCCCATCGGGTTGCCCTGAAGGAAGTCGCCGTTATCGAGGAGGATCGAGTTGGTCGCCTCGGCCCGAATGCCCTCGATCAGGGATGCGGTGCGCGACAGGCCGACGGTGTCGATCGGCCGGTCGGCGTAGTAGTCGTAGGGATAGACGTGCACGTGAAGGTCCGTCGTTTCCATGATCCGCAGGTGGGCCTGCCCGGCCTGGGCGCGGGCAGAATAGGGATGAAGGGCGATGAGGCCGGCGGTTCCGGCAAGGAACCCGCGGCGGGAGAGGGTAAAGGTCATGTGTGGCCTCCGAGCTTGGCTGTTGGACTTCCCCGCTCTCTAGGGGGCCAGTGCGACACCAAAACGTCAAGCCGCGCCGTCACCGCGGCCGGGGCTGCCCCGGCGGCAGGCGGCGGCGCCGGTCAGGAGGCGTACGAAAGCCGGGTGGCGGGCGCCTCTTCGACGGCATTCGGGGCCTCGATGCGGAAGCGTCCGACTTCGGTCATCAGCCGGTCGGCATCAGCCCTGAGTCGGCGGCTCATGTCGGAGGTCTGCCGAATGTCGCCGGCGTTGCGCTCGGTATCCTGGCTGAGCTGGGTCGCGGCGCTGTTGATCTCGGAAATCGTATGGGTCTGCTCGTCCATCGTGGTGAGGTTACCCGAGACGTTCTCGGCAATGGTGCCGATCCCTTCGAAAATCTGCTGCAACACCTCGCCGGCCCGGTCCACCAGCTTGGTGCCGTTGTCGACCTTCTCGTCGCTTGTCTGGATCAGGACCTTGATCTCGGTCGCGGCCGCCGCTGCCCGCTGGGCGAGGCTGCGCACCTCCGAGGCGACGACGGCGAAGCCGCGGCCGGCGTCTCCCGCACGGGCGGCCTCCACCCCGGCATTCAGCGCCAGGAGGTTCGTCTGGAAGGCGATGTCGTCGATGACCGCGAGGATCTGGTTGATCTGGCGGGAGGACGCCTCGATGTCCGCCATCGCCGAGGTGACCTGACCCACGACCTCGCGGCCCTTCTCGGCGCTGCTTTGCGTGGAGCGTGCGAGCGCATGGCTTTCGCGCGCCCTCTCGAGCGAACCCTTGGCGGTGCTGGAGAGTTCGTTGATCGCAGCGGCAATCTCCTCCAGCGAGGCAGCCTGCCGTTCCCCCCGGCGGGCAAGGTCGTCCGCTGCGCCGTCGAGGTCGCGGGCGATGTCCCTGACGGCGCCGGAGGTGCGGCTGACCGCGCGGACGAAGTCGGAGAGGTCGCCGACGAGGTCGTTGAACTTGGTGCCGAGGGTCACGACATCGGCATACTGGTCGTCGAACTCCGCCGGACTGAGGTCGCCCCGCTGCAGCGCCTCGATCCCGTCGAGCAGAAGCGTGTTGACGAGATGGCGGGCGGTGGAATCCCGCGCCACCTTGATCACCCGTTCGACGCCACCGTCCGGACCGAAGACGGGCGCGTAGGTCGCGTCGATCCAGATCGGAGAGCCGTCCTTGCGCAGCCGCATGAACCTGCCCGTGTGGGGCTTGCCGCTGCGCAGCACCTCCCAGAAACGCGCGTAGTCGGCCGAGGCGGCATTGGCCGGGTCTGCGAAGATCGCGTGCTTGCGTCCTTCGATCTCTGCCAGGTCGGCATAGCCCATCGCGTCGAGAAAGATCTCGTTCGCATAGAGGATGGTGGCATCGGGCGCGAAGTGGATCACCGCCTGGGTGTCGAGGACCATCCGGGACAGAGCGGCGTTGCGGGTCTCTTCCGCCGAGTGTTCGGCGGCCTGCGGGACCGCGGGCTTTCTAAAGAAGAACATCAGGCATCAGACCTTGGTTTGGGCGTTTCGCCGTGGCTAACCGGTCTGCGGTTTATGAAGTCTGAAGACCGCCGATTATCTCAAATTCAAGTTAACGGCGCTCGGCTTGCTCAGGGGTGCCGGGCCGGCCGAGCAGCAGGTCGAAGCCTGCGGTCTGGACGCTGTTGATCGCAGCCCCGGTCTTCGGCCCGCCATGGGGCCCGATCCGGCCGCCGCCTGCGAAGCCGCCGTCGCGGTCCTCGTCCGGTCCGACGGGGCCATGGATCCCGCCGTCGAGACGTGTGTTCGTGGGGGGCAGACATCTCAGGGTTCCCGGCCGCCCCGACCTGATGGGATACATGCTGGACGGTCTGTTATGCCGGGCAAGCGCTGCTGCCCCAAACAGAAAGGCCGCCTCCGGGGGAGGCGGCCCTGACTGCTGCAGTGCGAGAGGATCAATCCTCGTCGCTGTCCGGCTCGCCGGCGCCGGCCGCGCGGTCCTCTGGCGTCTCCACGAGGCCGGAGTCGTCGTCGAACCCGGCGGAGCCGATGTCGTCGAACAGCTCCTGGATCTCGAATTCGGCAGCGGCTTCTTCCTCGGCGGCCAGGTCCTGGATGGACTTGCCGGAGGCCTGAAGCTCGGCCTCTTCGGGCGAGCGGGCGACGTTGAGTGTGATCGTGGCTTCCACCTCGGGGTGCAGGCGCACGGTGACCTTGTGCAGACCCAGTTCCTTGATCGGAGCCCCGAGTTCGACCTGCTTGCGGTCGACCGAGAAGCCGGCCTCGCTGGCCGCATCGGCGGCGTCACGGGTCGAGACCGAGCCGTAGAGCGCGCCGCCGTCAGAGGCGGAGCGAATCACGACGAAGGTCTCGCCGTCCAGCTTGGCGGCCAGGCTGTCGGCCTCTTTCTTGGTCTCGAGGTTGCGGGCCTCGAGCTGGGCCTTTTCGGCCTCGAAGCGGGCCTTGTTCTGTTCGTTGGCGCGCATCGCCTTGCCCTGGGGCAGGAGGAAGTTGCGGGCGTAGCCTTCCTTGACGGAGACCACTTCGCCCATCTGGCCCAGCTTGGCGACGCGTTCGAGAAGAATGACGTCCATTGTGATGGCTCCTTACTTCACGGCGTAGGGCAGCAGCGCCAGGAACCGGGCGCGCTTGATCGCCTGGGCGAGCTTGCGCTGGTTCTTGGCACCGACGGCGGTGATCCGGGAGGGGACGATCTTGCCCCGCTCGGAGATGTAGCGCTGCAGCAGACGCGTGTCCTTGTAGTCGATTGCGGGGGCGTTCTTGCCCTCGAACGGATCGGTCTTGCGGCGGCGGAAAAACGGTTTGGCGGCCATGATTTACGGTCCTTTCCTGATCTTGTGGTTCAGCGGTCGCGGCGCGGGCGGTCGCTGCGCTCTTCCCGCTTCTGCATCTGGACCGAGGGGCCCTCTTCATGGGCGTCGACCTTGATCGTCAGAACGCGCATGACGTCGTCATGCAGGCGCATCAGGCGCTCCATCTCCTGCACGGCGGACGCGGGGGCGTCGGTGCGCAGGAAGGCGTAGTGGCCCTTGCGGTTCTTGTTGATCTTGTAGGCCATGGTCTTCACGCCCCAGTATTCCTGGTCCAGCAGCTTGCCGCCGTTGTCGGCAAGCACGGTCCCGAAATGTTCGATGAGGCCTTCGGCCTGCGCGTTGGAAAGGTCCTGACGCGCGATGAAGACATGCTCGTACAGCGGCATGTGCACTCCAGTTCTGTCATTCGGCGCATTTCATAGGGCAGGGCAGATCACCTTCCGCACCCCGCCCACGAGAGACTGCGCAGTTCCTGATGAGGTCTCGCGGAAGGACCTGCGCCTTATACAGATGGCTGCACCCGGATCAAGGCCGCACGTGGTGCCGCAGGTAGCGGGGCCGGAAACGACTGGGGGTGACGAAGGGTCATTGTCGGCAAGCCCGCAGCATTTCGCCCCGAAATGGCCCAGATTGCGTCCTTCGCTCGCCCGGGCCGCTCGCAAAACTTGGTTAACAATACGTAAACGTGACTGTGGCAGCCGGGAACCCTCACATGGCAATGTCAGACACGACGCAACGTCCCACCCCCCTGATGCTGGCCGCACCGGCCGGCAGGGTGTCCCTCACCGAAACCTGGTGGGGCTACGTGATCCGCAACGAACGGGTGATCACCTCCGGCCGCCGCATGCTCACTGTCGTGGCCGGCCTTCTCGCGGCGGGCTTCGCCATGTCCAGTCTGGTCCTCTGGATCGCACCGGCGACGGCCTTCCCGGGCGAGGTCATCCTGTTGAAGGGTGCCGCATCGAGCCTGATGGCGATGATCGCGCTGCTCTTCGCGCGCCTTGCGACCGAGGATGCGGTGATCGAGATTCAGGTCGACCTGCGCCGGGCCGAGATCCGCGAGGTTTCGCGCAGGATCGGGGACCGCACACACCTGCTGGGGCGCTACGGCTTCGAGGATATCGGCGGTCTGTTCTTCGACCGCACGGGACCGGGCCGGCTGGTCGCGCGCTATCGCAACACCTCGCACCTCATCACCATCGCGGACGGCTCGGGCCCCGCGCTGGAGCGCATCCGCGACCGGATGGGCCGCGACGTGGTCGGCTTGCCCGTGGCGATATGACCCCCGCCTTGCCGGGGCCCCGCGCTGCGCCGCAGCGATGAACAGAGGCTGTTTCCCGGCGCGGAGTTGTGCGGCGGCGGGCGCATCCGATCTATGGCGGCATCCAAGCCACCAACCAGATCGGACCTTTCCAGATGAAGACGACCCTCTCCACCCTTGCCATGGCCGCAGCCGTGTTCGGCGCCGCTCCGGCCGTCGCCGCGCCCGAAGCCTATGCGCTCGACGCCAGCCATAGCCAGGTCCTGTTCAGCTACAACCACCTCGGCTATTCGACCACACACGGCATGTTCTCGGGCTTCGAGGGCGAGATCGTGTTCGACGCCGAGGATCCCGCCGCCTCGTCCGTGACCGTCTCCATGCCGACCCGGTCGATGATGACCGGCTGGGAAGCGCGGTTCGAGCATTTCATGTCGGAGGATTTCTTCGGCGCGGGCGAGGACGACATGATCACCTTCACCTCCACCGGCATCGAGGTGACGGGCGAGGACACCGCCCTGATCACCGGAGATCTGACCCTGAACGGGATCACCCGCCAGGTCGTGCTCGACGCGACGCTGAATGCGGCGAGCACCCACCCGATGGAAGGCCGCGAGTGGCTCGGCTTCGACGCCACCACGACGCTGATCCGCTCGGACTACGACCTCGGCATGTTCGCTCCGGCGATCGGCGACGAGGTGCTGGTCGAAATCTCGATCGAGGCCGGCAAGTCCGAGTGACGCTTGCCGGGAAGAAAGCGAAGGTAAGGCGGGACCAGCCCCGCCTTACCGCGTGTCGCGGGTGGCCGTCAGCGAGATCGTGACGGGAACCGTCGATCCGAGCGTCGCATCGTCCGTACCCTCGCCAATCCCGAAGTCGCGCCGGCCGAGGTCGAGAGCGCCCTCCATCGCCGCCGTGTCGCCGTCAATCTGCAAGGTGAAGGGCAGGGTGACCGGCACCTCGGTTCCCTTCAAGGTCAGCGTCCCCTCGGCCACATGGGCTTCGCCCTCGGGCAGGATGTCGGCGGTGAAGGTGGCTGTGGGGTGGGTCTCGGCGTCGAAATAGTCGGGCCCCATCGCCTGATCGGAGACAGACCCCAGGCTGAGCGACGCGATGGCGATGACGACCTCGACGCTGCCGGTGCCGCTGTCCTCGTCGAAGTCGATGGCCGCGGTCCAGTCGGCGAATTCGCCGCGGACGGGAGAGCCGAGCTGCTGCACCTCGATGGCGAGGGTGCCTTCCTGGACGGTCCATCCCGAAGAGACCTCGGCGAGTGCGGGCCGGGCCGCCGCCTCGGCCTGCGCGGTGAAGAGCCCTGCGCCGGTGCCCATCCCGACGGCGAGGGCCCATATCGCGAGCGCGGCCATGGGCGCGGCGACGACGGCGCCGTGGGGGCGCCCGTCGCCGGCATGGGTGATGCCGAACCACATCCGGGACAGGGTCCCGTCCTTGTCGACCAGCGCGTGTTTTGCCGCTCCCGTGACGTGCAGGACAATCGAGGCGCCGAGGACGATGTTGAAGAGATAGTGCAGCCCGGCCGTGATCCCCGCCACGCGCTCGCTCTCCGGCACGAACGGCAGGTTCTGGGGGAGGGGCAGCCAGTGCGGTGCGAAGCCTTCGGTCGCGGCATGGTGGACCCAGCCGGTCAGGGGCACGAGCACGAGCGAGCCGTAGAGCAGCCAGTGCACGACGTCGGCGAGGAAGGTCTCGGCCTTGCGGTCCGGGTGTATCGACCCCGGCTTGGTCTGGGCAAGGGCCCAGAGGATGCGGGCCACGGCGAGGGCGAAGACGGTGATACCCAGCGTCTTGTGCAGCGAGAAGAGCCAGGCCTTGCGGGCCAGCTGCTCGCCCGTGTCGTAGGGCAGGCGGTCCGCGACGATGCCCAGGGGGATCAGCGTCAGGATCAGGAGCGCGGTGGCCCAGTGGAAGGTCTTGGCCACGGTGCCGTAGGCGGTGGATGTGTTGGCGAGCATCTGGGTGGCCTGTGCTGAGAGCGTTGCCTCTGGCTTAGTGCGCGGCGGGGGTGCCGGAAAGGGCCGGTGACGCAGATGGGATGTGCAGGCGCACCGCCTGGACCCGCTGCCTTGTGGCGCGGGCCCGGATTGTCTAAGCCGGGCCGGCACGAAATGACGCGGAGGAGGCCGGCATGCGGGCATTCGTCTTTCCGGGGCAGGGCGCCCAGACCATCGGCATGGGCCGCGATCTGGCCGAAGCCTATCCGGCGGCGCGGGCCGTCTTCGAGGAGGTCGATGCGGCCTTGGGCGAGAGCCTCTCGCGGCTGATCTGGGAGGGGGACATCGAGACCCTGACCCTGACGGCGAACGCCCAGCCCGCCCTCATGGCGACCTCGATGGCCGCGATGCGGGCGCTGGAGGCGGAGGGCGTTGCGGTGACGGCGGCGGACTTCGTGGCCGGCCATTCGCTCGGTGAGTATTCGGCGCTCTGCGCGGCGGGGACCTTCACGCTGGCCGATACCGCGCGCCTGCTGCGGACGCGCGGCCGGGCGATGCAGGACGCGGTGCCGGTCGGGCAGGGGGCCATGGCGGCCCTGCTGGGGCTGGATTTCGAGGGCGCAAGCAAGGTCGCGGCCGAGGCGTCTTCTGCCGATGAGGTCTGCCAGGCGGCGAACGACAACGACCCCGGGCAGGTCGTCGTCTCGGGCCACAAGGCGGCGGTCGAGCGGGCAGTGGACCTGGCCAAGGCGGCCGGGGCCAAGCGCGCCATGCTGCTGCCGGTCAGCGCGCCCTTCCATTCCGAACTGATGGCCCCCGCGGCCGAGGTCATGGCCGGGGCTCTGCGCGAGGTCGACATGACCGCCCCCGCGGTGGCGCTGGTGGCGAACGTGCGGGCCGAGGCGGTGTCGGACGTGGGCACGATCCGCGATCTTCTGGTAAGGCAGGTGACAGGTTCGGTCCGCTGGCGCGAGAGCGTGGGCTGGATGGTGGCCCAGGGCGTGACCGAGTTCTGGGAGATCGGGGCGGGCAAGGCCCTCTCCGGCATGATCCGCCGGATCGAGCGCGAGGCCGCCACGGCCCAGGTTGGCACGGCGGACGAGGTGAAGGCCGCGGCGGCGGCACTGGCAGGAGAGGCATGATGTTCGACTTGAGCGGCAAGACGGCGCTGGTGACCGGCGCTTCGGGCGGGATCGGCGGAGAGATCGCAAAGGTGCTCCACGGTGCGGGGGCCACGGTAGGCCTGTCCGGCACGCGGGTGGAGCCGCTGGAGGCCCTGGCGGCCGAGATGGGCGAGCGGGCCCATGTGCTGCCCTGCAACCTGAGCGATGCCGAGGCTGTCGAGGCCCTGCCGAAGCAGGCGGTGGAGGCGATGGGCGGCGTCGATATCCTGGTGAACAACGCCGGGGTGACCCGCGATCAGATCTTCATGCGGATGTCGGACGACGAGTGGCACAACGTGCTCGAGGTGAACCTGACCTCGACCATGCGCCTCTGCCGGGGCGTGATGCGCGGCATGATGAAGGCCCGCTGGGGCCGGATCGTGAACATCTCGTCCATCGTGGGCGCGACGGGCAATCCGGGGCAGGCGAACTACGCCGCCTCCAAGGCCGGGATGGTGGGCCTGACCAAGTCGATCGCCTACGAGGTCGCGAGCCGCGGGATCACCGCGAACTGCGTCGCGCCGGGCTTCATCGCGACCGCCATGACCGAGAAGCTGACCGACGACCAGAAGGCCAAGATCAACGGCCAGATTCCCGCCGCCCGGATGGGCGAGCCGGCGGAAATCGCCGCCGCGGTGCTGTATCTGGCGAGCCCCGAGGCGGCCTATGTGACCGGCACCACGCTGCATGTGAACGGCGGGATGGCGATGCTCTGACAGGGCTCTGCGGGGCCGCCGGAGGGCCGGGGGGAAAGCGTTTGCGTCGCTCGGAATCTCTGATATAGGCCTCGCAGCTTAGCGGGCGGCCCGTCGTGGCGACGTCCTTGTTGGTGGCCTGAGCAGGGCCGTATAAGACCGGCCCAAGGCCTGGACTGGAAGTGAGGGAAAGACATGAGCGACGTCGAAGACCGCGTGCGCAAGATCGTTGTGGAGCATCTGAGCGTTGAAGAAGACAAGGTGACCGAGAGCGCCTCGTTCATCGACGACCTGGGTGCCGACAGCCTCGACACCGTCGAGCTGGTCATGGCCTTCGAGGAAGAGTTCGGCATCGAGATCCCGGACGACGCCGCCGAGACGATCCAGACCTTCGGCGACGCGGTCAAGTACATCAAGGCTGCCCAGTAACGGCATCCTGCCTCAACCGGCGACCTTGGCGGCACCCCCTCGGGTGCCGTCTTTCGTTTCGGGGTCCTGTCCCGCGGGCCCTGCTGCGGCACCGCGGTCCCTGGGCCGACGAAAGTCGATCCGCGGCTTGGTCTGGCTGAGCCTGAGCAGCTCGGTCAGCTCTGCCGCCGCCAGCGGGGTGTCGAACAGGGCGCCGAAGACATGGGCGTTGCCCCACCGGACCGTGGCGCGCAGCGCGCGCTCGCCCAGGCGAATGGTCAGCGCCTGCCCGGCCAGCGGCGCGGCGGCCCCCGGAACGGCTATCTTGATCCCCTCGCGGCTGAGGTCGAGCGCCATCGCGGCCTGATCGTCGTCCAGCGTCACCGGGATCGCACAGGCGTGTCGCCGCTTCATCCTGCCGATGCGGTCGAACCGCAGGATCGCGAGGATCACCAGCAGGATCATGGTCCCGAGGGCCAGTCCGCCGCCGCCGTAGTAGGCGGCGATCCGGCCCGGCGTCGCCTCGTTGACGGCGGCATCCCAGAGCGGCGACGGCCCGTCCCGGGGCGCGGGATCGTCCGGCGCCGGACAGTCGATCCGCCCCAGCGCCATCTGCGCCCGGGTGATGGCGAGGCCGACGCCGACCCTTTCGAGACCGGAAAGCACGACCTGGTCGCCCACGCGGGTGACCCCGGCCGCCTGCAACTGGCGAAGGGGTCGCACCGCTGCCGCGGCCTGGGCGGCGATCGGGGTGTCCTGCAGCGCGCGACTTGCGCCGTCGGCGCTGATCCCGGCGCCCGCGACGATGAGACGGCGCGCGTCTTCCGCGCCGAGGCGGCCGCCGGCGGCGTGCGCGGTGTCCATAGTCTTGTAGATGTCCCGCAGGTCGCGGACGACAGCGCAGGGGTCCGCCTGCGCCGCGAGGGGCAGGCACGTCAGAGCGACCGTCAAGAAACGCCGTATGCTGCCCCGCATGGATTCAGACCTCCGGCCCCAGTGTGACAGCGCGAGGTAAACGAAGGGTTCACCCGGTCCGGGCTGCCGCCGGGTCCTTGCCGATCGCTGCCCGCCGCCCTTGCCCCGCCCTTTCCCCCTGCGGTATCAGGTCCTCGAAGAGATGAGAGGGTGAGGGCAGAAGATGCGCCGTGTCGTAGTTACCGGGCTGGGCCTCGTCACGCCTTTGGCGGACGGAGTCGAGGAAAGCTGGAGCCGCATCCTGGCGGGCAAGTCGGGGGGCAAGCCGATCTCCGGCTTCGACCCCGAGGGCCTGGCCACGACCTATGCCTGCGAGGTTCCGATGGGGGACGGGTCGGACGGGACGTTCCACGCCGACACCTACATGGAGCCCAAGGAGCAGCGGAAGGTCGACACCTTCATCCTGTTCGGCATGGCCGCCGCGCTGCAGGCCGTCGAGGACGCGGGCTGGATGCCCGAGGACGACGAGAGCCGCGAGCGCACCGGCGTCCTGATCGGGTCCGGCATCGGCGGCCTCAATTCCATCGCCAATACCGCGGTGATGATGGAGGAGAAGGGACCCCGCCGGGTGTCGCCCTTCTTCGTGCCCGGCGCGCTGATCAACCTGATCTCGGGGCAGGTCAGCATCCGCTACGGCTTCAAGGGGCCGAACCATTCGGTCGTCACCGCCTGCTCCACAGGCGCCCACGCCATCGGGGACGCCATGCGCCTCATCAAGTACGGCGATGCCGACGTGATGATCGCTGGCGGGGCCGAGGCTGCGATCTGCAAGATCGGGATTGCCGGCTTCAATGCCTGCAAGGCCCTGTCGACCAAGCGCGCGCACGAGCCGGACAAGGCCTCCCGCCCCTACGACGCCGACCGTGACGGCTTTGTCATGGGTGAGGGCGCCGGGATGGTGGTGCTCGAGGAATACGAGCACGCCAAGGCCCGCGGCGCGAAGATCTACGCCGAGGTGGTCGGTTACGGGCTGTCGGGCGACGCCTATCACATCACCGCGCCGTCCGAGGACGGCGACGGCGCCCGCCGGTCGATGCTGGCGGCGCTGAAGTCGGCCGGGCTGGACCCGGACGCGCTCGACTACATCAATGCCCACGGGACCAGCACAATGGCCGACACCATCGAGCTCGGCGCGGTGGAACGGCTGCTGGGGAACCACGCGGCCAATGTCACCATGTCCTCGACCAAGTCGGCTACCGGGCACCTTCTGGGTGCGGCCGGCGCGATCGAGGCGATCTTCTCGATTCTCGCGATCCGCGACCAGGTGGCGCCGCCGACAATCAACCTCGACAATCCGGCGGTGGACACGCCCATCGACCTGGCGCCGAATGCCAAGCGGGAGCGAAAGATCGACTACGCGCTGTCGAACTCCTTCGGCTTCGGCGGGACCAACGCCAGCGTGCTCTTCGGGAAGGTCTGAGCCGACATGTGGCGCCACATCGCGAGCAACGCGCTGACGTTCTTCGTCCTGGCCCTGTTCCTTCTGGCCGGTGTCGTGACCTGGGGCACCGGGCAATACACCAACGCCGGCCCGTTGTCCGCGCCGATCTGCCTGCAGGTGGAGAGCGGCTCGAACATGCGCGCTGTCAGCGAGGATCTGGCGGAACAGGGGGCGGTGACCTCGCCCACGATCTTCCGCATTGGCGCGGATTACGCCGAGAAGACGGCGCTGCTCAAGGCGGGCAACTTTCTGGTCCCCGAGAACGCCTCGATGGCCGAGATCGTCGACATCGTCACCCGCGGCGGGCGCAGCACCTGCGGTACGGAGGTCGTCTATCGCATCGGCGTCACCCGAACGCTGATCGACGTGCGCGAGCTGGACCCCGCGACCGGGTCCTACGTCGAGCTTGCGCAGTTCAACCCCGCCGAGGAGGAGGCTCCTGCGGCCTACGGCGAGGTGAAGGAGCGGCCGGACACCCAGTACCGCGTTGCGGTGGCCGAGGGCGTGACCAGCTGGACCA
This sequence comes from Paracoccaceae bacterium, assembly GCA_024304875.1. GTDB lineage: Bacteria > Pseudomonadota > Alphaproteobacteria > Rhodobacterales > Rhodobacteraceae > JAMWZF01. Next base: position 1,316 of record JAMWZF010000049.1, on the reverse strand, counting down.
TCGTGCAGGCCCTGAACGGCCTCGACCTGCTCGAATCGGATGTCGAGCAAATCCCGCCCGAGGGGACGCTCGCGCCGGACAGCTACGCCTTCGCGCCGGGCGACGAGGTGGCCGGACTGCTGGCCCAGATGGCCGCCGCGCAGGCGCGGATCCTCGAGGAGGAATGGGCCGAGCGGGCCGAGGGGCTGCCCTATGCAACACCCCAGGAGGCCCTGATCATGGCCTCGATCGTCGAGAAGGAAACGGGTCTGCCGGACGAGCGCGGACAGGTGGCCAGTGTCTTCGTCAACCGGCTCGAGCAAGGGATGCGCCTGCAGACCGACCCGACGGTCATCTACGGCATCACGAACGGTGAGGGCACCTTGGGCCGGGGCATCCGGCAGAGTGAGCTTCGGGCCGAAACCCCTTACAATACCTACGTCATCGACGGTCTGCCCCCGACGCCGATCGCCAACCCGGGCCGGGCCGCGATCCGGGCGGCGCTGAACCCCGACAGCACGGACTACATCTTCTTCGTCGCGGACGGCTCTGGCGGACACGCCTTTGCGACCAACCTCGACGACCACAACGCCAACGTGGCCCTCTGGCGCGAGATCGAGGCCCGGCAGGCCGCCGATGAGGCTGCCCCGTCGGACGGCGGATAAAGCTTTATTGCCAACAGCTTAATGCAGCGCGCGGCGCGCCCGGTCGTTGATCGGGCGCCTTGGTGCGCCTAGGATGCGCCCCTGCCTCGCCAGCCGGTTGCTGCACCGGGGCATGTTCCGACAGGCAAGCCCGCATGTTCACCGAAACGCAAGACGGCCGCGACGCCGACGCATCGGACCCGCCCGGGGCCGATGCCGAACTCATGTCCCTGATCGGGATCGGGGAGGAGCTGCTCGTGACCTCGATCGCGGTCCTCCGCGAGTTGGCCGCGGAGATTCGCAAGGGCGAGCAGCCTGCCATCAAGGCCTTCACGTCCGGCCACACCGAACTGGCCAAGGTCCTCAGACAGGCCGTCGATACCCAGAGGAGTTACGATGACTGGCGCAAACGAACATCCGGCGTCCCTGCCCAGGGAGAAATCGACTTCGTCGCGGTCCGACATTCGATCCGGGGCAAGCTTGATCGCCTCCGCTCCGAGAGTGAAGCAGGAGGAGTTCCTTGAGGCCCTCAGCGACGAGGATCTGCGGGCGCTGCCCTATCTCTTCGACTTCTGGGCGATGGATCATCAGCGCGCTCCGGAGGGCGACTGGCGGTCCTGGGTCGTGATGGGCGGGCGGGGCGCGGGCAAGACCCGGGCCGGGGCCGAGTGGGTGCGGTCGATGGTCGAGGGG
>JAMWZF010000489.1 GCA_024304875.1 Paracoccaceae bacterium | reverse complement strand
TCAATGTCTGGACCAACCTGCCGACCTTCGACCCCACCGCCGGCGGGGACGTGGTCGAACGGCTTCAACGGGACGCCAGCGCCAACCTGATCTTCGGCTTCCTGTTGCCCTTCATGATCCCCGCGATTGTCAAAGGCACCGGAACGATCTTCAATCCGATCAGCCTCGAGAACCCGCATACCCTCATCTGGATGATGACCGCATGGGCCTTTCTTCCCGCTTCCCTCCTGATGCGTGGCATTGCCCTCGGCCGGGTGGCGCAGATGATCTCGAACCAGAGGCGGCGCGCCTATGCCGCCCAGGCGGACGACGATCAGCCCGGCGCCGTTCACGCCTGATCCTGTCCGCCGCGCTGATCCTGGGATCAGCGCTTGCCGCCCAGCCCCAAGAGCGTGCCGCCCTGGTCCCGGACAAGGCCGAGGGCAGCATCCGCCTCGCCGTCTATTCCGCCGACCTGTCGCGCCGCGGACCCGGCCTCCTGCTGAGGGACATCCGCGCGGGTGAGGAGGGGGTCGCCTTTGCCGCCAGGATCATCGCCGAGGCCCGGCCCGACGTGCTTGTCCTGACCGAGTTCGACTACGACCACGAGGGCGTTGCCCTCTCGGCCTTCGCGGAGCTGCTGGCCGACCTCGGCCATCCGATGCCCCACCGCTTTGCCCGCGCGCCGAACAGCGGCACCGACAGCGGGGCGGACTTCGACGGCGACGGCCGGTTTCGCGAGCCGGAGGATGCCCAGGGATACGGCTGGTTCTCGGGCGACGGCGGTCTGGCGATTGTGTCGACCCTGCCGATCCGCGAGGCCGAGGTTCAGGATTATTCCGACCTGCTCTGGCAGCACTTGCCCGGCGCCACCCTGCCCGAGCTGACCGGCGAGGCGGCCCTCGCCCTCGCCTTCCAGCGCCTGTCGTCCAAGGCCCATTGGGCGGTGCCCGTCACGCTTCCGGACGGCGCGGCGATGACCGTCCTCGCCTTTGCCGCGACCGCGCCCGTCTTCGACGGGCCGGAGGACCGCAACGGTCTGCGCAACGCGGACGAGATCCGTCTGTGGGAACTCTGGCTGGACGGTGCGCTCGGTTCGGTGCCGGAAGGGCCGGTGGCGGTGATCGGCAAGGCCAACATCGACCCGGTGGACGGCGACGGGGTCCGCGCGGCGATCGCTTGCCTGCTGGAGCATCCGCGCCTGCAGGATCCGGCCCCGCGCAGCCCCGGCGGCGCCCTGGGCAACGACCCCGACCAAGTCGGCGACCCGGCGCTGGACACCGCAGACTGGCCGGACGACATCCCCGGCAACCTGCGCGTGGACTACATCCTTCCCGACGCCGGACTGACGGTCACCGGGGCGGGCGTGGTCTGGCCCGGCCTCGGCGACCCGCTCGAGGAGCTATTCGGCCGGGAAGACGGCGGCCCTGCCGGTCCCCACCGGCTGGTCTGGACGGATGTGCGGCGGTAGCCCCGCCTCCATCACCTCGGCCAACGGCGTGGGCTGGAAATCCGGCAGCAGGCGGTGGAATTTCCGGCCCGACAGCGCATGGTCGGTGTCCCAGAGGTAGCGCATCTCGCGCAGCTCGCGCGCCAGCTCCCAGACCGGGGCGGCGAGGGTCATCGCCCACCAGGGGAAGGCAGCCATCCGAAGCGGCCGGTTCAGCACGCGCTGGAGGTGCCCGGTCAGCTCGCGCGTGGTGAAGGTGTGGCCGGGAAAGGGGACATCCTCGAACGCCGCGAGAGCGCCGCGCTTCTCGGCCAGCATCACCGCAGCCCGCGCCCAGTCGGGCACGTAGGCGTAGGCCTGCCGGACATCCGGTCCGCCACCGCGGGTCACGCGGCCCCTGGCGATGTCCTTGAGGATGAAGAGGCTCATCACGTCGCCGTTCCGGTCCGGGTCGATGAAGTTGCCGGCCCGCAGGACGATGGTCTGCACGCCCGAGGCGGCGTAGGCCTCCTCCATCTCCTTGCGGATCCGCCCCTTGCGGGACACCGGGCGCTGGGGCGTGTCTTCGTCCCAGGTGCCGGGGGTGGCGCCGAAGTTGTAGAGGTTGCCGGGCAGGATGACGGTGGCGCCCGAGGCCTTGGCCGCCGCGATGACCTGCGCCGTGATGGCGGGGATCTGGCGGGCCCAGTCGTGGTAGGCGGGCGGGTTGAGGCCGTTGACGATGACATCCGCGCCCATTGCCGCGGCTGTCATGTCCGTGCCGCGCCGGTAGCGACGGACGGTCCAGCCGGCGTCGCGGAAGGCCTCGGCGGCGTGGCGGCCGATCTTGCCCGAGGGGCCGAGGATCAGAACGGTTGCGGTCATGTCGT
>JAMWZF010000488.1 GCA_024304875.1 Paracoccaceae bacterium | reverse complement strand
CCGCCATGAAGGCCCGCATCCGGGCGGCGGCCGAGGCGGAGGAGGAGAAGTTCTACGATGGGGGCGGCGGCGACGAATGGCTGGCGGCGCTGGAGCCGATCGGGACGGATGCCTCCAAGCCGCACCTGACGGACGCACCCTGGCTGATCGTCGTGTTCGCCCAGCGCTGGGGGATGCGGGACGGCCGCAAGATCAAGCATTACTACGTCCCCGAAAGCGTCGGTATCGCGACGGGGATGCTGATCACCGCCTTGCACACGGCGGGCCTGTCGTGCCTGACCCATACGCCGAACCCGATGAAGTTCCTCAACGACCTCTGCGGCCGGCCCGAGGCGGAGAAGCCGGTGATGATCCTCGCCGTCGGCCATCCGGGGCCGGATGCGACCGTCCCCGCCGTGGCCAAGAAGAAGAAACCCCTGACCGAGATCCTGACGATCCACGAGGAGGACTGATGGAGACCCGATCCGAGAACCGCTGCTTCGGCGGCGTGCAGGGCGTCTACACCCATGCGTCGAACGCCACCGGCACCGACATGACCTTCGGCCTGTTCCTGCCGGAGGAGGCGAAGGACGGCCCCGTGCCCGTGCTGTGGTACCTGTCCGGCCTGACCTGCACCCACGAGAACGCGATGACCAAGGCCGGCGCCCAGGGCTGGGCGGCCGAGCAGGGAATCGCGCTGGTCTTTCCCGATACCTCTCCGAGAGGCGAGGGCGTGGCCGACGACGAGGCCTTCGATCTCGGACAGGGCGCGGGGTTCTACGTGAACGCGACGCAGGACCCCTGGGCCAGGCACTTCAGGATGTGGGACTACGTGGCCGAGGAGCTGCCCGCGTTGATCGGGCAGACCTTTGCCGTCGACATGGACCGGCAGGCGATCACCGGGCACTCCATGGGTGGCCACGGCGCATTGACCCTCGCGATGGGCCTTCCCGGCCGGTTCCGGTCGGTCAGCGCCTTCTCCCCGATCTGCCACCCGACGCGGAGCGACTGGGGGCGGAAGCAGTTCACCGCCTACCTCGGGCCGGACGAGGCCGCCTGGGCGTCCCATGACGCCACGCTGCTGATGCGGGACGGGGGCTTCGACGGGCCCGTCCTGATCGACACCGGCACCGACGACCAGTTCGGCGACCTTCTGAAGACCGAGGCCCTGGCCGAGGCGATGGCCGCCCGCCGGCAGGACCACGCGCTGCGGATGCAGCGCGGCTACGATCATTCCTACTTCTTCGTCTCGACCTTCATGGAGGACCATGTGTCGTTCCATGCCGAGGCGCTCTACGCCTGAGGAGGCCGCCCATGAAGATCACCCGCCCGGGCGATGTGCCCTCGAAATCCGTCGACCCGGCCTATTTCACCGGCACCGTCAGGATGGACCCGCTGACCGCGGCCGAGGCGCCGGGGCGGGCGGTGTCGATCCTCGTCACCTTCGAGCCGGGGGCGCGGACCAACTGGCACACCCACCCGGCGGGCCAGACCCTGATCGTGACCGCCGGCTGCGGGCGCTGCTGCGCCGAGGGCGGCGAGGTGCAGGTCCTGCGCCCCGGCGACGTGGTCTGGTTCCCCGCCGGCGAACGCCACTGGCACGGCGCCGGCCCGGACACCGCCATGTCCCACATCGCGATCCAGGAGGCCGTGGAGGGCGTGACGGCGGACTGGGAGGAGCCCGTCTCGGACGCGGACTACGGCGCGTGATCTACGTCGACGCCGACGCCTGCCCGGTGAAGGCCGAGGTCGAGACCGTCGGCACGCGGCACAAGGTTCGGATCTTCGTGGTGTCGAACGGCGGCATCCGGCCTTCGGCCAACCCGCTGGTCGAGAGCGTGATCGTCCTCGACGGTCCGGACGAGGCGGACAAGTGGATCGCCGAGAGGGCCGGCCCGGGGGACGTGGTGGTGACGGGGGACATTCCGCTTGCCGCGCGGTGCGTCGAGGCGGGGGCGCAGGTGCTGAAGCACAACGGCGAGTTCCTGACCGCCGCCAACGTCGGCGTCGCCCTCGCCACCCGCGACCTGATGACCGACCTGCGCGCGGCCGACCCGTTCCGGCAGGGTGGCGGCAAGGGCTTCACCAGGGCGGACCGGTCGCGGTTCCTCGATGCGCTGGAGCGGGCCTTGCGGAAGGCCGGCACCTAGGGCCGCAGGCCGCGCGATTTCGTTGACATTTGGTTAATGCACCGTGCCGGGACGGTGCGCGAGGCTGATTTTCTGATGTTCCTGCAATAGGTTGAACGACGTTCAAGGACTCCAGAACGTTAGCGTTCTAGAGTCCTTGCAACCGGGGGTTGTCGCTGGCCCCCTTGCGC
>JAMWZF010000487.1 GCA_024304875.1 Paracoccaceae bacterium | reverse complement strand
CCATCATGTGCGGCGGCTCGGAGGCGGCATTCGCCGCGGCGAAACCGCTGCTCGAGATCATGGGCAAGCGCATCACCCACGTGGGCGCGGCCGGGGCGGGTCAGACCGCCAAGGTCTGCAACCAGATAATCGTCGGACTGACCATCCAGGCGGTCGCCGAGGCGCTGACCCTGGCCGAGGCCGCGGGGGCGGACCCCGCCAAGGTGCGCGAGGCGCTGATGGGCGGCTTCGCCGACAGCACGATCCTCAAGGTCCACGGCGAGCGGATGCTGAACGAGACCTTCGATCCCGGTTTCCGCATCAACCTGCACCGCAAGGACATGACGCTGGCCGTGGATTCGGCCAAGGCGCTGAACCTCGCCCTGCCGAACACCGCCACCGTGCAGCAGCTGATGAACGCGGCGATCGGGCGGGGGGATGGCGAGCGCGACCATTCCGCCCTGATCCGCACCCTCAAGGGCCTGTCGGGCCGTTAATCCCAGACGAAGGATACCCCCCGTGGCCAAGAGCAAGTTCCAGGTGCCGTTCGGCGCCGTCTATTTCCGCAAGTCCAACCCGCCGCCCGAGGACTGGGAGCGGGACTACGCCATCGCGGCCGAGGACGGGCTGAACACCTTCCGCCACTGGTTCATGTGGTCGGTCATCGAGCGGCGGCCGGGCCAGTTCCACTGGGACGAGTGCGACCGGCAACTCGACCTCGCCGCCGAGCAGGGCATGCAGACCGTCATCGCCGAATTCACCATGGCCGCGCCGGAATGGCTCCAGCGTCAGCTCTCGCACGCCGTGCAACTCAAGGCGGACGGCACGCCCATGGCGTCGACCCATTCGCCCTCGGTCGCCGTCGGCGGTTTCGGCCAGGGCCTCGGCGGGGCAGGGGCGCTGACCCTGAACGATGCGGAGGTCCACAAGCGGGTCATGGACTTCCTCACCCGCATGGCCGAGCGCTACCGCGGCCACCCCGGCCTCTTCGGCTATGACGTGAACAACGAGGTGAACTACCAGCCCGACTTCGACCATTCCGCCCCGACGCAGGCCGCCTTCCGGGCCTGGCTCAGGGACAAGTACGGCGATCTGGAGACATTGGGCGAGGCCTGGCGGCGCTATTCCTACGCCGAGTGGGAGGACATCGTCGCCCCCCGCTTCGTGCAGCCCTATCCCGAATGCCTCGACTGGATGGCCTTCCGGGCCGACAACTTCTACGGCCACGTCGCCGACAAGATCGCCACGATCAAGGCCGCCGACCCCGATGCGGCGATCATCTCGCACGGCATCGCCGGGGCGATGACGGCGATGGCGGGCCACGGCTGCGACGACTGGCGCGCGGCGGAACAGGTGGACATCTACGGCTACACCTGGATCGCGGCCCGCAAGGGGAACCAGCCCTGGCGCAACTTCTACGGCGGGGACCTGATCCGGGGCGCCTCCCGCGGCAAGCCCTTCTGGCACGCCGAACGGCAGGGCGGCCCACTCTGGATGCAGCCGCAGGTGCTGGGGCGCGACCGGGACGACGCCCGCGTGGCCGAGGCCGAGGACGTCCGGCTCTGGTCGCTCGCCTCCTTCGCCGCCGGGGCGCGGGGCATGATGAACCTGCGCTACCGCCCGCTGCTCGACGGCCCGCTCTTCGGCGCCTTCGGCTCCTACGCCCTCGACGGGTCCCGCACCGACCGGTCCGAGGCGGCCTCGGCCGTGGCCAAGTGGCTGAACGACCCCGCGCAGGCGGGCGCGATGGAGGCGGCGCCGGTGCGGGGCGAGGTCGGCCTGCTGGTCGTGCCCGAGACGCAGGCCTTCGACACGGTGCTCTCCGCCGAAGGCGGCTTCCAGACCTATTCCCACGCCATGTGGGGGGCTTACCGGGGGTTCTTCGAGCAGAACATCCAGGCCGACTGGGTCCACGTGGAGGACATCGACACCTACGACGTGCTCTACGCGCCCTATCCGATCATGTGGCCCGAGGCGGTCGCCGCCCGGCTCCGCGCCTGGGTCGAGGCGGGCGGCATCCTCATCTCCGAGGCCTGCCCGGGCTATTTCGGAGATCGCGGCCATGTCGGCGTCCACCAGCCCAACTTCGGCATGGACGCGGTCTTCGGCACGGCGGAATCCCATGTCGAGTTCATGCCCGACATCGCGGACCGGGACCGCATCCTCTGGCAGGGCCACACGCTGCCCTGCGGCGGCTTCCGGCAGGTCTATGCGCCGACCCACGGCACCGCCCTGGCGGAGTTCGACATCGGCGGCACCGCGATGGTCGAGGCGGCCTTCGGCACGGGGCGGACCCTGCTCGTGGGCTCCCATGTCTCGGTCGGCCA
>JAMWZF010000486.1 GCA_024304875.1 Paracoccaceae bacterium | reverse complement strand
AGACAGTACCAGCCCAGCGCCGCCAGCAGGATGCACCCGGCAAGTCGTGAAAAGCTGGGCATGGCACTGCTCCCTCGCCGTCCCTTGTACGACGCGGAGGGCCTTCGGCCTCTTGTCAGGCGGGCCGCGTCACCGTGATCTGCGTCACATCACATGATCGCGAATGGAACGCCGCCGCGCAAGAGGTGAGGTAGAAGTTCCACATCCGGTAGAAGCGGTCGTCGAAACCCAGCGCCTGCACCTCGTCCCAGCGCCGGTTGAAGGTCTCGTGCCAGCGGCGGAGGGTCTGGGAGTAGCTGTCGCCGAACTCCAGCGACCGGGCGATCTGCAGGCCGGCGCGTTCGATCTCTGTCCTCAGCGCCGTAGGCGAGGGCAGCATCCCGCCCGGGAAGATGTACTTCTGGATGAAATCGACGCCCCGCCTGTAGACCTCCCACCGCCGGTCGGCGACGGTGATGATCTGCAGGGTGGCATTGGCACCCGGGCGCAGGCGCTCGCGCACGGTGTCGAAGTAGGTCGGCCAGTATTTCTCGCCCACCGCCTCGAACATCTCGATGCTGGCGATGCCGTCGTAGGTGCCCCGCTCGTCGCGGTAGTCCTGAAGCTTGAGCTCCACCTGGTCCGAAAGCCCTGCTTTTTCAATGCGCTCACGGGCATAGTTCAACTGCTCGCGGCTGATCGTCAGGCCCGTGACCTTCAGGCCCCGCTCGCGTGCCGCGTATTCGGCAAAACCGCCCCAGCCGCAGCCGATCTCCAGCACGTGATCGCCGGGCTTGGCCCCCATCTGGTCGATCATCGAGGCGTACTTGGCCTCCTGAGCCATCTCGAGGCTCTCCTGCCCGGTACGGAACAGGGCCGAGGAATAGGTCATCGTGTCGTCCAGCCAGAGGCCGTAGAAATCGTTGCCGAGGTCGTAGTGATACGAAATGTTCTTTTTCGCCTGCGCCTTCGAATTCGACTTGAGCCAATGGCGCAGCCGCTCGTAGGCCCGCACCAGGGCCTGTCCGGGGAACCCGTCGTAGATCTCGTCGTTGTCCTGATGGAACAGATCGAGGAGGGCCTGCAGGTCCGGCGTCGACCAGCCGCCCTCGAGGTAGGCATCGCAGAACCCGAGGTCGCCCTCGCGGATCAGCCGGGCAAAGACGTCGTCGTCGTGGATGTGCAATTCGCCGACGTAGCCGGGATTCCTGCCCTCGGCGCGGAACGTGCGCCCGTCCGGCATCACGATGTCCAGCCGCCCGTTCCGCATCTCCTTCAGCACGTCGAACACCGGTTTGAAGTAGCGCGGCAGGTCAGCCTGCCCCTCGACCGAAGTCAGGATCATAAGGTCACTCCCATGTGGCCCCACGCCAACAAGTTGCTAATGTATTCTTAACGCTGAAAAAGTCACGGCGGATGACTTTACGACCGGTTACCTTGCGGAACCGGTCTCAGAAATCTCGATTCTCGTAGGCCGCAAGCGCCTTCTCCCGGCCCTCCTTCGGCGTCACCTCGGGCTCCGGGTAGGTATCGTCCGGCGACATCTCCCAGGCCTTCGGAATCGCGTCGAAATAGGACAGGGCCGTCTTGGTCGGCCGCGCCCGCCCCTCCGCGATCCAGCGGCGGCGGTAGGTTCCGTCTGCGTCGAACTTGTCCTCCTGCGTCACCGGGTTGAAGATACGGAAATAGGGTGCCGCATCCGGCCCCGACCCGGCCGTCCACTGCCAGCCGAGCGCGTTCGAGGCGGGGTCCCAGTCGATCAGGCAGTCCTCGAACCACTTCTGGCCGATCTGCCAGTGGGTCATCAGGTTCTTGGTCAGCCACGACGCGACGAGCATCCGCCCCCGGTTGTGCATCCGGCCGGTGACGTACATCTCGCGCATGGCCGCATCGACCAGCGGGATGCCTGTGCGTCCCTGCTTCCAGTGGGTGACCGCCTTCGTCTCCCGTTTGGACCAGGGAAAGGCGTCCCAGTCCTCGCGCCAGTTCGACGTGGTGAGCCGCGGCATGTGGAAGGCGAGGTGGTAGGCGAAGTCGCGCCAGACCAGTTCCTTGAGAAAATGCTCGGCCCCCTTCTTGCCCTCCTCGATCGCCTTCTGCCCGGAGTGCCAGATGGCGGCGGGGGCGATTTCGCCCCAGGTCAGGTTTTCGCTCAGGCCCGAGCAGGCATCCTCGCCGAACTGGTCGCGGCCCTCCTTGTAGGCGTCCAGCTTGTGGGCGACGAAGGCGCCGAGGCGGCTCGACGCGGCGCTCTCGCCCACGGTCAGATGCCCGGCCACGACATCGGCGCCCCGGCGCATGGCGGCGGTCAGGCTCCAGTCATCCAAGGC
>JAMWZF010000485.1 GCA_024304875.1 Paracoccaceae bacterium | reverse complement strand
CCGTCAATGCCGCGCCACGGGCAGGAGGCGGTTTTTCGTCGAAGAATCATGCCGCCGGCGAGGATAGTCGTGATCCGGAGAAAACAGGGCCCGGGTCTCTTGACCTCGGCCCGCCGCGCTGGCGAGGTGCCGGCGAGGGGGACGCGCCGATGAAGCTGACCGACTGCGAGGTGATCGTCACCGCTCCGCCCGCGCCGGGCTGGGGCGGGCGCTACTGGATCCTGATCAAGCTGACCACGGACGACGGGATCACCGGCTGGGGAGAGTGCTACGCCGCCTCGGTCGGACCGGAGGCGATGCGCGCCGTGATCGCCGATGTCTTCGCCCGGCACTGCGAAGGCGCCGATCCGCGGGAGGTGGAGCTGATGTTCCACCGCGCCTATTCCGCCGGTTTCACCCAGCGCCCGGACCTGACCGTGATGGGCGCCTTTTCCGGCATCGAGATCGCCTGCTGGGACATCGCGGGCAAGGCGGCGGGCCTGCCCGTCCACAAGATGATCGGCGGCCGGATGAACGAGCGGATCCGGGCCTATACCTACCTCTACCCGCAGCCCGGCCACGCGCTGCCCGCCTTCTGGGCCGACCCGGACATGGCGGCAGGGGCGGCGGTGGCGATGGTCGAGGCGGGCTACACCGCGGTGAAGTTCGACCCCGCCGGCCCCTACACGATCCGCGGCGGCCACCAGCCGTCACGCTTCGACATCTCGCTGTCGGTCGCCTTCTGCCGCGCGACCCGCGCGGCGGTGGGGGACCGGGCGGATCTTCTGTTCGGCACACACGGGCAGTTCGTGCCGGCCGGGGCCGTAAGGCTGGCAAAGGCGCTGGAGCCCTACGATCCGCTCTGGTTCGAGGAGCCGGTGCCGCCGGACGTGCCGGGGGCGATGGCGGAGGTGGTGGCCAAGACCTCCATCCCCGTGGCCGCGGGCGAGCGGCTGACGACGATGGTCGAGTTCTCGCAGGCGCTGGACGCCGGGGTGCGCATCCTGCAGCCCGCCTTGGGCCGCGCCGGGGGCATCTGGCAGGCCCGCAAGATCGCCGCCCTGGCCGAGGCCAAGCGGGCGCAGGTGGCGCCGCATCTCTATGCCGGGCCGGTGGAATGGGCGGCGAACGTGCAGCTTTGCGCCGCGATCCCGAACCTGCTGGTGGCCGAGACCATCGAGACGCCGTTCCACTCGGCGCTCATCAAGGGCGGGCTGACCGTCGAGGGGGGGTACATCGGCGTGCCCGAGGGACCGGGCCTCGGCATCGAGGTGGACGAGGACCTTGCCCGCGCCCATCCCTACGAGGGCGAGGGCCTGCACCTGCAGATGCAGGAGGCGCCGATCTCCTACCACGGGCCGAACGTCTTCGAGGGCGGGGCGCCGGTGAAGGTGGAGGAGTGACGCCGGGCTTGACCCTTCGTCGCCCGGCTTCCTACCGTCACACATGGCCGTGACCCCCCTGCCCCTGTTGCCGCGCCTTCGGAGGGCCGCGCCGTGACGGCGGTACCGCCCCCGGGGCGGAGGCCCCCCGCCTGGCGCCGGATCGCGGCGCGGCTGACGGGGCATGCCCTCGCCCTCGTCGCGCGGTTCATCACCGCCGTCCGGGCCGACTGGCGCGGGGTGGAGCCGGTCCTCGGCCAGCGGGTCTACTACGCCAACCACGTCTCCAACGCCGACATGCCGATGATCTGGACGGTCCTGCCCCCGGCCCTGCGCCGCCGGGTCCGGCCGGTGGCGGCGGCGGATTACTGGCTGAAGACGCCGATGCGCGCCTTCATCGGGCCGGAGGTCTTCAACTGCGTCCTCGTCGACCGGCGGCAGGGGGAGCGGACCGAGGACCCGATGGCGGCGATCCTGGCGGCGCTGGACGAGGGGTCGTCCCTGATCTTCTTCCCGGGAGGCGGGCGGAACCGGAGCGAGGACCCGCTGCTGCCGTTCAAGTCGGGCCTCTACAACATCGCCAAGGCGCGGCCCGAGGTGGACCTGGTGCCGACCTGGGTCGCGAACCTCAACGAGATCATGCCCTCGGGCGAGGTGATCCCCCTGCCGCTGATCTGCACCGTCACCTTCGGGGCGCCGATCCATCTGGCGAAGGGCGAGGAGAAGGCCGCCTTCCTGGAGCGGGCGGCGGAGGCGCTGGTCGCGCTGCGCCCGGCGCAGGGCATCGGGGCGGGCAAATGAGCGAGACGACCGCCGACATCCTGCTTTTGTCCCTCGGGGTGGTCGGCATCCTGCTGGTCCTGACCGTGGCGGGTGAGCTGCTGCGGGCGCGGCTGCCGAACGGCCGGACCAGTCCGACGGTCGAGACCTACATGATGCGGGTCCATTCCTGG
>JAMWZF010000484.1 GCA_024304875.1 Paracoccaceae bacterium | reverse complement strand
GGATGCGCATCTCGCTGCCCGCCGTTCTTGGTGTTTTGCCATCTATTGCCGTGCCTCAACGCCGGAGGGGAGCGGAAAGTTGCGCATGATGCGCGAAGTGTGGCCGGCGCGCCGCGCCTGACGCGGAGAGACCCCGATGGCCGACCCTGACGCGCCGCGCGGACGGTGCCTGAGCGGGGCTGTGCGCTTCGCCGATGTTGAGAGGGGGGGCTGCCGCCCTGCTGGAGGTCCCCGCCGCCGTGACGCCGACGGAGACGGAGTTCGAGGAGGGGCGTATCGCCTGGATGCGGACCCCGCCGCTGCCCTGACCCTGAGCGGCGGCTTGCACCCGCCGGGCGCCGCGGCCAATGTCGCCGCGATGTTTCGAGAGGACCCCAGATGACCAAGACCCTCCGCCACGGCGGCCAGATCCTTGTCGACCAGCTAGTCCGCCTCGGCGTGCGCCGGGTGTTCTCGGTCCCGGGCGAGAGCTTTCTCGCCGCCCTCGACGGCCTGCATGACAGCGGCATCCAGAACGTCGTCTGCCGGCAGGAGGGAGGCGCGGCGATGATGGCCGAGGCGATGGGCAAGATGACCCGGACGCCGGGCGTCGCCTTCGTCACCCGGGGTCCCGGCGCGACCAATGCCAGCGCGGGCGTGCATGTCGCGCGGCAGGATTCGACGCCGATGGTCCTGTTCGTCGGGCAGATCGCCAGCACGGACCGGGACCGCGAGGCCTTTCAGGAGGTGGACTACCGCGCGATGTTCGGCCCCCTTGCCAAGTGGGTGGCCGAGGTGGACCGGACCGAGCGCCTGCCGGAGTACATCGGCCGCGCCTTTTCCGTTGCCTGCTCGGGGCGGCCGGGGCCGGTCGTGTTGTCCCTGCCCGAGGATGTTCTGTCGGCGCGGGTGGCCGCCGCCGACCTCTCGCCGCCGCTGATGGAACTGGCGCCGGGGCTGTCCGGCGTGGCGGCGGACGTCTGCGAGTGGCTGGCGGAGGCGGAGCGGCCCATGGTCCTTGTCGGTGGCCCGCACTGGTCGGCGGAGGCGGCGGCGGACCTGACCGCCTTTGCCGAGGCGCAGGGCGTGCCGGTGGTCGCGGGCTTTCGCCGGCAGCATTACGTCGACAACCGGCATCCGCATTACGCCGGGGACCTGAACGTGGGGGTGAACCCGGCCCTTGCCGCCCGGATGGGCGAGGTGGACCGGCTGCTCGTCCTCGGCTCGCGCCTCGGGGACATCGAGACCAAGGGCTATCCCCTGATCGACCCCGCCGCGCCCCATTGCCGGATCCTGCATGTCCATCCCGACCCGGACGAGCAGGGCCGCGTCTATCGCCCCGAACTGGCGGTGACGGCGGATGCGGTGCTGATGGTCCGCGCCCTGGCGCAGGTGCCGGGGATGGGGCCGGACCGGGGGGACTGGGTGCGCGCGGCCCGGGCCGATTACGAGACCTGGCTGGAGCCGGCGGAGAGCCCCGGCGCGGTCAAGCTGGAACGGGTGATCGGCTGGCTGTCGGACACCCTGCCCGAGGACGCCATCGTCACCAACGGCGCGGGCAACTACGCCGCCTGGCTGCATCGATATTTCGTCTTCAAGCGGTTCGGGACCCAGATCGCCCCGACCTCGGGGTCGATGGGCTACGGCTTTCCGGCCGCCGTCTCGGCCTGCCTCGAACATCCCGGCCGCCGGGTGGTGTGCCTTGCCGGGGACGGCTGCTTCCAGATGACCCTGAACGAGATGTCGACCGCCGTGCAGCACGGCGCGGCGCCCATCGTGGTGGTGGTCAACAACGGCCGCTATGGCACGATCCGGATGCACCAGGAGCGGAGCTACCCCGGCCGGGTGTCGGGCACCGACCTCGCCAACCCGGACTTCGCCGCCCTCGCCCGGGCCTACGGCGGATTCGGCGCGGTGGTCACGGACGATGCCGATTTCCCCGCCGTCTTCGCCGAGGCGGAAGCGAGCGGGCGGCTGGCGGTGATCGAGCTGCGGGTGGACCCCGATGCCCTCTCGCCCTCGATGCGGTTGAGCGCGATGGCGGGCGGGTGACGACGCTGTTCCGCAGGCGGTATATACATTTGCGATGCCAGGGATGTACCTTCCGGCGCAACGGCATCCCGGCAGGGGCCGATGCACATATCCGAGGAGATAATCTTGGCTGAAACCACACCCCTTACGAAGGTCCGCGGCGTCGGTCCGGCGCTGGCCCGCACTCTCGGCGGCGCGGGCATCATCACGGCGGAGGAGCTGGCCGCCGCGGGCGAGCCGAAGCTGGCCGCGCCGACCCCCTGGATCGCGGCCCGGGCGAAGACCCTGTCGGCGGCGGCGAAGGAGGCC
>JAMWZF010000483.1 GCA_024304875.1 Paracoccaceae bacterium | reverse complement strand
GATCAAGCGGGCTCCGGGAGGCTGACAGATGCAGACGGTTCTATGTTACGGCGACAGCAACACCCACGGGTCCCTCGCCCATCCCATCGGCACTCCTGCGGTGCGGCTGCCTTACGGCCAGCGGTGGCCGGACGTGATGGCGGCGGCTCTGGGGGAGGGCGTGCAGGTCATCGCCGAGGGTCTTGGCGGGCGGACGACGGTGCATGACGACCCGGTCGAGGGCGGCAAGCGCTCGGGGATCGAGGTGCTGCCGGCGGTGCTGATGTCCCATGTGCCGCTGGACCTGATGGTGATCCTGCTCGGCACCAACGACCTGAAGAACAGATTTTCCGTCACCGCCTTCGAGATCGCCCGGTCGGTCGAGCGACTGGTTGTGGAGGCGCGCAGACTGGTGCCGGGGCTGGACGTGCTGATCCTGTCGCCGGTGCCGGTGCGCGAGGTGGGGACGCTGGCGCCCATGTTCGTGGGGGCCGAGGCGCGTCAGCAGGGGCTTGCGGAAGAACTGGCGACGGTGGCCGAGATGAACGGCTGCGCATTTCTCGACCTCGCCCCCATTGGGGCGGTGGACCCGGCGGACGGCGTGCACTGGACGGCCGCGACGCATGGCGCGGTGGGTCGCGCGTTGTCGGGCGCGGTCACGGCAAGGTTGAGGGCATCATGACCGGCAAGGCGGCCATTGTCGGTGGCGGCGTCATCGGCGGCGGATGGGCCGCCCGGTTCCTGCTGATGGGCTGGGATGTGGCCGTCTTCGACCCCGATCCCGAGGCCGCCCGCAAGATCGGTGAGGTGATCGACGGCGCGCGCCGGGCCCTGCCGATGCTTTACGACACCGCCCTGCCGGCCGAGGGCCGGCTGACCATGGCGAGCGCCTTTTCCGAGGCCGTCGAGGGCGCCGACTGGGTGCAGGAGAGCGTGCCGGAGCGGCTGGCCCTGAAACACACCATCCTGCAGCGGATGCAGGCAACGGCGCGGGACGACGCGATCATCGGGTCCTCGACCTCTGGCTTCATGCCGACCGAGCTTCAGGCGAGCACCCAGCGGCCGGGGCAGGTCATCGTCGCGCACCCGTTCAACCCGGTGTACCTGCTGCCGCTGGTCGAAGTGGTGGGGTCTTCTGCCAATACGCCCGAAATGCTGGACCGGGCCGAAGACATCCTGCGGTCCATCGGTATGGCCCCCCTGCGTGTCCGGGCCGAGGTGCCCGCCCATATCGCCGACCGCCTGCTGGAGAGCGTGTGGCGCGAGGCCCTGTGGCTGGTGAAGGACGGGGTGGCCACGACGGAGGAGATCGACGATGCGATCCGCATGGGCTTTGGCCTGCGCTGGGCGCAGATGGGCCTGTTCGAGACCTACCGCATCGCCGGGGGCGAAGCGGGCATGCGCCATTTCCTCGGTCAGTTCGGTCCGGCGCTGGAATGGCCATGGTCGAAACTGACGGACGTGCCGGCGATGGATGACGCCTTGATCGAGAAGATTTCACAGCAGTCCGATGCCCAGGCGGGGGCAATGTCCGTCCGGGCCCTGGAGCGTCTGCGGGACGACAACCTGATCGCCATTCTGCGCGCCTTGCGGCAGCGAGGGGCCGCGGCGGGTAAGGTTCTAACGGACCACGAGCAGTCTCTGAAAGGCGCTTCAGTGACTGATTGGCCCCTCCTCACGGTTCGCCGGATCGTGCCCGTCGACTGGACCGATTACAACGGACACATGAACGAGGGGCGTTACGGCCAGGTCTTTTCCGATGCCGCCGATGCGGTGCTGGACCTGATCGGCGCGGGGCCGGCATACGTCGACGCGGGCCACAGTTTCTTCACTGTCGAGACCTCTGTCAGCTACAAGGCCGAGTGCCATGCGGGCGAGGCCATCGCGGTCCGCACCCAGGTGCGGCAGGCCGGAGGCAAGAAGCTCGGACTGTATCACGAGATGTGGCGCGGCGAGGATCTGGCCGCGACCTGCACGCAGCTTCTGATCCATGTCGACCTCGAGACCCGGAAATCCTGCGATCCGCTGCCCGAGGTCGCCGAGGCGATGGCCCGCCTGCCGCGGGATTAGAGCGCCGGTTCCGCCGGGTTGGAGGCGATCTGCCGGGCGACGGACCCTGCCCAGTCGGGCGTGACGGGCCAGCCGGCCTGACGGGCGGCGTGGATCAGCCCCCCTGCCAGCGGTTCCAGCACGCCCCCCCCGGGCGGGCCGAGACGGCGCGTGAGGGCCTCTATCACCGTGCGGCTCTGCATGACCGATCCGGCGGGCGTCCACGGCGCGTCGGCGGGGAGGCCCGCCCGGAGCCGCAGCGCCTCGACATGCCGGGCGAGGTGGTCGGCGGCGTCG
>JAMWZF010000482.1 GCA_024304875.1 Paracoccaceae bacterium | reverse complement strand
GTCCTCGAGGTCGAGGTTGATCACGTCCGCCGCCGACGCCGCCATCTTCTCGAACAGCGCCGGCCGCGAGCCGGGGCCGAAAAGCTGGCAGCGGTTGGGGATCGCCTTGGGGGCGGGCTGGGGGATGAAGGACATGGTGCCTCGCTCATATCATTGCGCAATGGTTTGCCTGCCCGATATATTGTTGCGCGCCCGCTCGCAACCCGGGGCCGTGGCCGGCGTTTGCAATCCGCCCCCCCCGTGCACGACCCTTGCGCAGGGGGCCGGTTTTTCGACCGAATTCCCCGCCGTTGCCGCATACCGGGTCAGAAATGACAAGCGCCTGCATCGGCCTATGTGGTCTGCTTGCGGAAATTGCCGGAGATTCCTTCATGATTCCCACCCCCTACCTTCTGTTCCTCGGCGATGCGCCGGACCCGCTGGCCGCCAAGGTCGCCCAGGGCATCCGCGACTGGCGGCCCGAGCACGCCGTCGGCCAGCTGCGCCTGCCTGGCTGCAAGGCGGACATGGGCCTGCCCGACATGACCATTGCCGAGGCGGTCGAGGCGGGGGCCAAGACCCTGGTGATCGGCGTCGCCAACCGCGGCGGCGTCATCTCCCAGGCGTGGAAGGCCGAGCTGCACGACGCCATCGCCGCGGGCATGGATATCGCCAGCGGGCTGCACAACCTGCTGCGGGACGAACCCGACCTGGTCGAGGCCTCTCACGCCCACGGGGTCACCCTGCACGACGTGCGCGTGCCGACCGTGAAATACCCCATCGCGGACGGCAAGAAGCGGACGGGCAAGCGCGTCCTCGCCGTCGGGACCGACTGCAGCGTCGGCAAGATGTACACCGGCATGGCCATGGACCGAGAGATGAAGGACCGGGGCCTCAAGTCCTCGTTCCGCGCCACCGGCCAGACAGGCATCCTCGTGACCGGCGAGGGCGTGCCCCTCGACGCCGTCATCGCCGACTTCATGGCGGGGGCCGTCGAATGGCTGACCCCGGACAACGACGCCGACCACTGGGACCATATCGAGGGCCAGGGCAGCCTCTACCATGTCTCCTACTCCGGCGTGACCATGGCCCTGATCCACGGTGGCCAGCCCGACGCCCTGATCCTCGCCCACGAGCCGACCCGCACCCACATGCGCGGCCTGCCGGACTACGGCCTGCCGAGTCTCGAACAGCTTCGCGACACGGCCCTGCCGCTGGCCCGCATCGCCAACCCGGCCTGCCAGGTGGTCGGCGTGTCGGTGAACACCAAGGCGCTGGACGACGCGGCGGCCGCCAAGTGTTGCCAAGAGATCGAGGACCGGATGGGCCTGCCCACCGTCGATCCCTACCGCCACGGCGCCGGGCGGCTGGTGGATGCGCTGCTGGCCCTCTAGTTTGCGCCCGTGGCCGGCCGGGCCATGCGTTTTCGGCCAGAATGAAGGAGGAGCGATGCCGCTCAGCGTGACCCGAGACACCTTTCGGCTGGCCGAGGTCTTCACCATCTCGCGCGGGTCGCGGACCGAGGCGCAGGTGCTGACTGTCCGCCTGTTCGGCGAGGGGCAGGTGGGGGCGGGGGAATGCGTGCCCTACGCCCGCTACGACGAGACGCTGGACAGCGTGCAGGCCCAGATCGAGGGGCTGCCGGAGGGCATCCAGCGCCACGACCTGCAGGACGCCCTCCCGGCCGGGGCGGCCCGCAACGCGGTCGATTGCGCGATGTGGGACCTGGCGGCGAAGGTCACGGGAACGCCGGTCTGGACACTGGCCGGGCTGACCCGGCCGAAGGCGGTGACCACGGCCTTCACCCTGTCCCTCGGAGAGCCCGACGCCATGCGCGCGGCGGCGGCGAAGGCGGCCGATCGGCCCCTCCTCAAGATCAAGCTCGGCACCCCCGACGATATGGCCCGGCTCGAGGCGGTCCGCGAGGGTGCGCCCAAGTCCCGCATCATCGTGGACGCCAACGAGGGCTGGACGGCGGAGGTCTATGCCGACCTCGCCCCGCATCTCGTCCGCCTCGGCGTCACCATGGTCGAACAGCCGCTCCCTGCCGGACAGGACGACATGCTGGCCGAGATAGAGCGACCCCTGCCCGTCTGTGCGGACGAGAGTTGCCACGACCGGGCCTCGCTTTCGGCCCTCGCCGGCAAGTACGACATGGTGAACATCAAGCTGGACAAGACCGGCGGCCTGACCGAGGCGCTGGCCCTGCGGGACGCGGCCCGGGAGGCGGGGTTCAAGGTCATGGTCGGCTGCATGGTGGGATCCTCGCTCGCCATGGCGCCGGCGGTACTGGTGGCGCAGGGGGCCGAGGGTGTGGACCTCGACGGCCCGCTCCTGCTGGCCGAGGACCGC
>JAMWZF010000481.1 GCA_024304875.1 Paracoccaceae bacterium | reverse complement strand
ACCGAGGCCCATGCCGAGGTGCTGGCGGACTTTCCCGAGGCACAGCTGATCGGCTTTCACGGCCAGACCCTGGCCCACGACCCGGCGGGTCGCGGCACCCACCAGGCCGGCGACGGCAAGGCCCTGGCCACGGCCCTCGGCCGCCCGGTGGTCAGCGACTTCCGCAGCGCCGATGTCCGGATGGGCGGGCAGGGCGCGCCGCTGGCGCCGTTCTACCACTATGCCCTCGCCCGGCACATCGGCGCGGCGGAACCGCTGGTCTTTCTCAACCTCGGCGGGGTCGGCAACCTGACCTGGATCGACCCGGCGAAACCCCAGCCCCAGTCCGAGGGGGCGCTTCTGGCCTTCGACACCGGACCGGCCAACGCGCCCATCGACGACCTCGTGGCCGCCCGCCGCGGCCAGCCCCGCGACGAGGGCGGCGCCCTGGCGCGGGAGGGCGAGGTGGACATGGAGGTGGTGACGGCCTTCCTGCGCCGTCCCTACTTCTACAAGCTGCCGCCCAAGTCGCTCGATCGGAACGAATTTGCCGATCTTGGGCGGATTCTTGCCCGTCATTCCGACGCGGACGCAGCGGCAACACTGACGGCCTGCGTGGCGGCGACGGTGTCACAAGGAGTTGATGCCTGCCCGGCCCCCCCGTCGAGGGTCCTCGTGACCGGGGGTGGACGCCACAACGGCTGCCTGATGGAGATGCTTCGGGCCGGTCTCGACTGCCCGGTCCTGCCGGTGGAGGAGGTGGGTCTGGACGGGGACATGCTGGAGGCTCAGGCCTTTGCATACTTGGCCGTTCGGGTTCTCAACGGCCTTCCGACCTCCTGCCCCGGAACCACCGGCGTGGGGGCGGCGGTGGGGGGCGGACAGCTGTCCCGTCCCTGACCTGCATCCGCGCCGCCGCTGTCAAGGGCCGATCCGTCCGCCGTGAGCGGAGGTAATCCTCCGAAACATGGCCGTGATACCGGGACTGGACGGCGTGCGCCGCGTGCATATGTTCCCCCCATCGCGGCTGCCTATGCCGTGCGCGAGGCCTTTGTCATGCGATCCCGGAGGGGACAGGGCGAGGCTGATGGAATGAACGACAGGAGCAGTTCAATGAAGACACTTATGATTTCCGCCGCCGCAACGGCGCTGATGACCACCGCCGCTTTCGCCGGCGGTCTGAACGACCCCGCGCCGCAGCCCGCGCCGATGGCCCCGGCGCCGGTGATGGCCCCGATGACGCCCAGCGTCGACTGGACCGGCGGCTATGTCGGTGGCTCGTTCGGCACTGTCACCGTGCAGCCCGACGGCTTCGATGACATCGACGGCAACGCGTTCGGCCTGTTCGGCGGTTACAACTACGACCTCGGCAGCGTCGTCCTCGGCGGCGAACTGGACTACTCCCGCGCCACCCTCGACGTCGAAGGCGACCCGGAAGCCGACATCCTCCGCCTGAAGGGCCGCGTCGGCTATGACGCCGGCAACTTCATGCCCTACTTCACCGCCGGCTATGCCGAGCTTTCGAGCGACGACGCCGAGGTGCTCGATGGGGAGAGCGGCTACCTCTACGGCCTGGGTGCCGACTACCGTGTGACCGACAGCGTCACCGTGGGTGCCGAGCTGCTGCAGCACGACTTCGAGGACATCGACACCGAAGCGCAGACCCTCTCCCTGCGTGCGGCCTACAACTTCTGAGGTCAGTCGACCTTGATGCGAAGGGGCGTCCGTTTGGGCGCCCCTTTTGCCTTGGAGGTGCCTCGACCTTGTTTCAAATCGAGGCGGCCTGAGCGCCGCAAAAATGACAATGCAATCAACAACTTGCGTCCGGCGCTCTAAGAATCTTAGAAACGCCGCGAAAAACCCAATGTTTTCAATGCCCCGGCAGGCCGTTTTCTAAAATTCTTAGAGCGGCGCTACTTCTCCGGGATCAGCCCCCGGGGCGAGAACCGCAGCACCAGCAGCATGATCACCCCCATCGTCAGCAGTCGCATGTAGGCCGTGCTGTCCATCATCCGCTCGCGCAGGCCCGATCCCTCGGGCAGGGGCGTGGCGAGGGCGCCCATCAGCGACTGGCCGATGGGTTCGACCTGGATCCAGAGCCACCAGATCAGGAAGCCCCCCAGCACCGCGCCGTAGTTGTTGCCCGATCCGCCCACGATCACCATCACCCAGATCAGGAAGGTGAACCGCAGCGGCTGGTAGGTGCCCGGCGTGAACTGGCCGTCGAGCGTCGTCATCATCGCCCCCGCGATGCCGCAGAGGGCGGAGCCCAGGATGAAGACCTGCAGGTGCCGGGCGGTCACGTCCTTGCCCATCGCCTCGGCGGCGACCTCGTTGTCGCGGATCGCCCGCA
>JAMWZF010000480.1 GCA_024304875.1 Paracoccaceae bacterium | reverse complement strand
CGAGAAGGCTGTTGTCTGGCGCGGCCCGATGCTGATGGGCGCGCTGCAGCAGATGCTGGGGCAGGTGGTCTGGGGCGAGCTCGACATCCTGATCGTCGATCTGCCCCCGGGGACGGGAGACGTGCAGCTGACGCTCTGCCAGCGGACGAAGCTGACGGGCGCGGTCGTCGTGTCCACGCCGCAGGACGTTGCCCTGCTCGATGCGCGCAAGGCGCTCGACATGTTTGCCACGCTGAACACGCCCGTGCTCGGCCTGATCGAGAACATGAGCACATATATATGTCCCAACTGCGGGCATGAGGCGCATCTCTTCGGCCACGGCGGCGTCGAGGCAGAAGCCGGGAAGATCGGCGCGCCCTTCCTCGGCGCGCTGCCGATCGACCTCGATACCCGGCTCGCCGGGGACGGAGGCACGCCCATCGCGGCGGGCGACGGCCCGATGGCAGAGGCCTACGCCCCCCTGGCCCGCCGGTTCATCGAGGGCGGAATGGCCTGACCGGGCCCAAGGCGGGAAAATCTGGAACCTGACGGGCGGGGCCGACTCACGGCCCCGCGATTCCCCGCGATTCGGACGTGAATCGGTGTCTTGAACCTGCGGCGGGGCCGGATTCCGGCCCTCAGCCGGGGTCAGGTGGGCAAAAATCCGGGAAAATCTGGTACTTTCTGTCCTGACTAAAGAGCTACTACATATTGTGTTAGTAGTCGCAAATTGTCCCGTATTTGCTGAAAATCGGCAGCAACCGGTGGAATATCTTGTCCGCGAGGGCGCCGCGAAACACCATGTTGTGCCATGAAGTGCCAAAAAATGCTTGGCGGACCAGGAATTCCCATGCATAACCATTCACAGAAAGACGGGCAGACGAAAACGGGGCACACAAAGAACCCCACCGGCGAAAAGTCAGGTTTCATACAGGCACCCCCTTTCTGAACGAAGAGATCCGGCGCGCGAGCGAGCAGACATCCCCCCAGGTGGCGCGCGCAGTCGGACATCCCGAGAGGGACGAAGGCGGCGGATCGGACAGTGGCAGCAGTCCGATCCGCCGTTTTCGGTTAAAAACCAAGGATTTGGGGGAGAAGAAGGGCGCGAGGACAGTGGCGCTGAGCTTCAGAGGCGAATTCACCCAAAGGGTGGACGGCAAGGGTCGGATGTCGATCCCCGCCGACTTTCGCCGCGTGCTCGAGCAGGGCGACAGCCGCTTCCCCGAGAACCCCAATCCCCGGCTGGTCATCCTCTACGGCCCCCACCTCAAGAACTTCCTCCAGGCCTACACGATCGCCGCCATGGCCGAGATCGAGGCCGACATCGACGCGCTGCCGCGCGGCTCGCGCGAGCGGCGCCTGGCCTCCAAGAACATCCTCGGCCGGTCCTGGGAGACCGAAGTGGACAAGGACGGCCGCATCGTCCTGCCCAAGGTCCGCCGCGACCAGATCGGCCTCGAGGGCGAGGCGCACATGATCGCGATGGGCGACCACTTCGAGATCTGGAACGCCGAGACCTTCGCCGCCGTGGAGGCCGACGAGGACGACCTGCCGGACGATTTCGACCCCTTGAGCCTTCTCGGCGGAGGGAGCTGACAGAATGGCCGCCGCTGCCCGCGCCGCTGATCCCGCCCCCCACATCCCCGTCCTGTTGCGTCCGCTTCTGGACGCTATCGCGCCCGTTTCGGGCACCTGGGTCGATGGCACCTTCGGGGCAGGGGGCTACACCCGGGCGCTGCTGGACGCCGGCGCCGAGACCGTCATCGCCATCGACCGCGACCCAACCGTCTTCGACATGGCGGCGGCCTGGGCGGATCGGTACGAAGGCCGCCTGCGCCTGACCGAAGGCCGTTTCTCCGACCTCGACGACCTTGCCGGCGCGCCGGTCGACGGGGTCGTCCTCGACCTCGGCGTCTCGTCGATGCAGCTCGACCAGGCCGACCGCGGCTTTTCCTTCATGCAGGACGGCCCGCTTGACATGCGGATGGGCGGCGACGGACCCACCGCCGCCGACATCTGCAACACCGCGGGAGAGGCGGAGCTGGCCGACATCATCTATCTTTTCGGCGAGGAGCGCGCCTCGCGCCGGATCGCCAAAGCCATCGTCGCGGCCCGCCCGCTGGAGACGACGGGCGAGCTGGTGCAGATCGTGGAGCGCCAGCTGCCCCGCCCCAAGCCGGGCCAGAGCCACCCCGCGACCCGCACCTTCCAGGCCCTGCGCATCGCGGTGAACGAGGAATACCAGGAACTCGCCGAGGGCCTCATGGCCGCCGAGCGAGCGCTGAGGCCGGGCGGCCTGCTCGCCGTCGTCAGCTTCCATTCCATCGAGGACCGGATGGTCAAGCGCTTCCTCCAGGCCCGCGCG
>JAMWZF010000048.1 GCA_024304875.1 Paracoccaceae bacterium | reverse complement strand
GCCCGACGGGCTCTCCAGCCCCGCCGGACAGGGCCGAGCCGCGCGGTCCGGCGGGGCTGGAGAGCCCGTCGGGCAGGGAGGGCAGGAAGTCGGTCACGAAGGCCGCCTGCAGCGCCCGCTCGATCGCCGCCTCGTCCGCCTCTGCGCCGAGCAGGATGTTGTCGCGCAGGCTCTCGTCGAAAAGCGCCGCATCCTGGCTGACCACCGAAAAGAGGCCGCGCAGGTCCTCGAGCGCCATGGCCGTGATCTCGGTTCCGCCGACGGTGACGGTGCCCGAGGCGGGTTCGATCAGGCGGGTCAGGACGTTGAAGATGGTCGACTTGCCCGCCCCCGAGGCGCCGACGATGGCGGTGGTCTTGCCTGCCTCGGCCGTGAAGGTCAGGCCGCTGAGGACGGGGGTGTCGCCGTACGACAGGTTGACATCCCGCAGGACGATCGCGGGGGCGCCCGTCGGGGCCGGCACGGGACTGGCGGGCAGGGCCAGGGTCGAGTGCTGGCCGAAAAGCTCGTAGATCCTCTCGCCGCTGGCCGAGGCCGCCTGCCACATGCCGGTGAGGTTTCCCAGCCGCCGCAGCGGCTCGAAGGTCAGCGACATGGCAGTGAAGAACGACATGAACTCGCCCACGGTGCGGGTGCCGTCGATGATCTCCGATCCGCCGTAGAACAGCACGCCGACAAAGCCGAGACCGGCCATGATGTCGACCATCGCGGGGATTATCGACTGGCCGAAGGCGCTCTTCACCTCGGCCTCGACCCGGTCGTCCTGAAGTCCCTCGTAGCGGCGGGCCTGGGCCTCCTCCAGCCGGTTGAGCTTGATCGGCGCGATGCCGTGAAAGACCTCGTCGAGGCGCACGGACATCAGCGCGGCGAGGACCCGCGCCCGGCGGGCGCGCTTGCGCACGTATTTCTGGGCAACGAGAGCGGGCGCGATCAGCAGCGGGATGCCGACGAGCGCCACGAGGGTCCATTGCCAGTCCACCGTCAGCGCCACCACGAACAGCGCGATCACCGAGACGAGATCGCGGCCGAAGCCTGTCACGATCCCGGTCCAGACGGTGTTGAGCTGGCCGACGTCGCCCTGCACCCGTTCGATCAGGGTGCCGGGCGGGTTGAACTGGTGAAAGCCCGCATCGAGCGTCATCAGGTGGCGGAGGAGGTCCGAGCGGATATTGGCGGCGATCCGCTGCGCCACGCGGGTCAGGATCACCCGCTGGATCACCGAGCTGACCGCCCGCGTCAGGAAGATGCCGAGGATGACGAGGCCCACCCATTGCAGCGCCGCGTAGGAGCCGCCGACGAAGACCTGGTCGAACAGCGGCCCGACGATCCACGACAGGACGCCCAGCATCGACCCCTCGGCGGCCATGAAGACGAAGGCCACCACCAGCCAGGGCCAGTGCCGGTAGAGATAGCGCCGCCAGAGCCAGCGCAGGATGGGGGGTGAGGCCTCCATGACGCCCGAGCTATGGCGAATAGGCAAGGGGAGGGCAAGGACGGGGCGCGTCTGCGCGGCCTGTCATCGCCCCCGATTGACCCCGCCTCGCGGCTGGCTAGTGTCCCCCGGTCCAGAACCGGAGCCTTCCCATGACATTCGCCAACGGCCGCCACTACCTTGCCATCCCCGGACCTTCGGTCATGCCCGAAGAGGTCCTGCGGACCATGCACCGGACGGCGCCGAACATCTACACGGGCGAGTTGGTCGACGTCACCCGTGCCTGCGTGCGCGACCTCAAGGTGCTGGCCGGCACGCAGGGCGACGTCGCCATGTACATCGCCAACGGCCACGGCACCTGGGAGGCGGCGCTGGCCAACGTCTGCTCGCCCGGCGACAGGGTGCTGGTGCTCGGCACCGGCCGGTTCTGCCAGGGCTGGGGCGACACGGCCGAAGGCATGGGGATCGAGGTGGAGACGCTGGAGTTCGGCTTCGCCGGCACCGTCGACCTCGGCCGGGTGGAGGAGACCCTCGCCGCCGACACCGTCGGTCGGATCAGGGCCGTGCTCATGGTCCACGTCGACACCGCCTCCAGCGTGCTGAACGACGTCGCCGCCGTGCGGGCCCTGATCGACGGCGCGGGCCATCCCGCGCTTCTCATGGTCGACTGCATCGCCTCGCTCGGCTGCGACCGGTTCGAGATGGACGCCTTCGGCGCCGACGTGATGATCACCGCCAGCCAGAAGGGACTGATGACGCCGCCGGGCCTCGGCTTCGTGTGGTTCAATTCCAGGGCGGCGGCGGCGCAGGCGACGGCGAAATGCGTCACCCGCAACTACGACTGGCGGCCCCGGGCGAACCCCGAACGCTACTACCGGCACTTCAACGGCACCGCGCCCACGCATCACATCTACGGGCTGCACGCCGCGCTCGGCATGATCCTGGACGAGGGGCTCGAGGCCGTCTGGGCCCGGCACAGGGGTCTGGCCGGTGCCGTCTGGGCCGCGCTGGACGCCTGGGGGCAGGGCGGCCCGATCCGGGCCAACATCGCCGACCCGGCGCACCGCAGCTGTGCCGTCACCGCCGTCTGCGCGCCCGACGGAGCGGGACAGGCGATCCAGGACTGGGTCAAGGCCAAGGCCGGCGTGACCCTCGGCATCGGGCTGGGGCGGACACCGGAAGAGGACTACTTCCGCATCGGCCACATGGGGCACGTCAACGCGCACATGGTGCTCGGCGTTCTGGCGGTGATCGACGCTGCGCTGAAGGCACTCGAGATCCCGCACGGGTCCGGCGCCGTCGAGGCGGCGACCGGGGCTATCGCAGCGGCCGCCTGATCCAGGGGGTCGACCTGAACTCGGCGGTCAGGGCTTCGCGGTCGTAGACCTCGGTCAGCCAGGTCCGCAGGTCCATGCCCACCGCCTCGCCGGTGCGGCCGTAGGCCTCCAGCATGTGGTCCAGCACCCCCGTCGCCGACCGGCGCGAGTGCAGGAACCGCCAGGACAGCTGGTCGCGGACCTCGGCCACCGTCTTGCCCTCGTGGGCGATCAGGTAGAAGGCGGCGGCGAGGCCCGTGCGGTCGGCGCCCGACTTGCAGTGGAACAGGACGGGCCGGTCCACCGTCTCGAAGGCGTCGAGAAGGGCGAGGTAGTCCCGCCGCGGCCGCAGGTCCCGGGCCGACAGGTTCACGGCGCGGAACTCCAGGCCCAACTGCTCGCAGGCCTCGGCCTCGAAGGCGTCGACGGCGCTGGCGTGCCGGCCGCGCAGGGTCAGGATCGTCTTGATCCCGAGGGCCTTGTAGCGGGCGAGGGCCTTCAGATCCGGGTGGTTCGCCCGATAGACCCCCGGCGCGACCTCGGCGAAATTGTGCCAGAAGGTGCGCAGCAGGGCATGGTCGAGAAGCTGGGCCGCCCACCAGGCCCGCCGCCGGCCTCGCGGCGTGGACAGATCGTTGCCCAGCCAGACCTTCAGTCGGTGCTCGAGCTTGTGAGCCTTGGACTTGCTGAGTTTCGGGGAGGGGCGGTCGGTCATGGGACCGGCAGGTAAGGGGCGCGGCCCGCCTTGGCAAGCCTCGCTCAGGCCCGGCGGCCGAAGCCCTGGATCAGCCTGTCCGCGCCAAGCGCCACGACGCCGACCCAGAGCCAGCCCAGCACCGCCATGATGGCGAAGAACCCGATGAAGACGACCACCCCGAAGGACACCAGGAAGGCGTCGGTGAAATCCTCCACGCGTCCCGGTGGCTGGCGCTCGTCCATCGGTCTTCTTTCCCCGCTGTCACAGATGCCAGAGTAGCGCCCGTGGCCGGGATTTCACCCCATTTCTGCCCGTGCCGCTGCCAGCGCCTCGGGCAGGGCGGCGGCGAAGGCGGCCAGATCGGCCTCTGTCCCGCAGGAGACGCGGATGCATCGGTCCTGCGGCGCGACGAAGGGCATCCGCACGAACACCCCGCGCGAGACGAGGCCGGTCAGCACCGCCCGCGCAAGGGCGCCCTCGCCGCCGCAGTCCAGGGCCACGAAATTCGCGGCCGAGGGGATCGGGCTCAAACCGTTGGCCTTGCCGATCTCGGCGATCCGGTCCCGCGCGGCGGCGATCTTCAGGGCGGTCTCGCGCAGGTAGGTCTGGTCCTTCAGCGCCGCCAGCGCCCCGGCCTGGCCCATCCGGGTCATGCCGAAGTGGTTGCGGACCCGGTCGAAGGCCGCGATCAGCGGTTTCGGCCCGATGGCATAGCCGACCCGGGCGCCGGCCAGGCCATAGGCCTTGGAAAAGGTGCGCATGCGGATGACGCGGGTATCCTCGGGGTCCAGCGGCGGCGCGGTCCCCTCCGGCGCGCAGTCGATGTAGGCCTCGTCCAGAACCAGAAGGCTGCCCTCCGGCACCTGCGCGATGGTACGGGCAACGGTCGGCCCGTCGTGCCAGGTTCCCATCGGGTTGTCGGGGTTGGTCAGGTAGATCAGCCTCGCCCCGACGTCGCGCCCCCTGGCGATCAGCCGCTCGGGATCCTCGTGGTCGGCGGTATAGGCGACCTTGTGCAGGACGCCGCCAAAGCCCGCCACGTGGTAGTTGAATGTCGGATAGGCGCCGTCCGAGGTGACGACGGGCGTGCCTTCCGTCACCGTCAGGCGCACGAGCAGCCCGAGCAGCCCGTCGATCCCCTCCCCGACGAGGATGTGTCCGGGGTCGATGCGATGATGGGCCGCCAGGGCCTCGCGCAACTCGTGGGAATGCGAGTCGGGATATTTCCAGGCCTCGGCCGCCGCCTCCTGCATCGCGCGGATCGCCTTGGGCGAGGGGCCGAAGACGCTCTCGTTCGCGCCGATGCGGGCGGCGAAGGGGCGGCCGAGGGCGCGCTCCTGCGCCTCGGGCCCGACGAAGGGCACGGTGGCGGGCAGGGCGGCGACAAGCGGGGTCAGGCGGGGATCGTCTTTCATGGGCGCGGACTATGGCAGGCGCGCGCCGGGGGGCAAGGCCTCAGCGCCGCCGCTCCATCGCGAGGTTGTAGGCCAGCTCGGCCTTGGCGATCCATTCCATCGCCGCGCGCCGGGCGTCCGCGTCGCGGGCCTCCTGCAGGGCCACGGTAGCGGCGACCAGCTCGCGCTTGAGCTGTACCTCGCGCGGCAGGACCCTGGCCTCGGACATCAGCCGAAACCCCGCCTCGGTCATCGGATCGACCCCGTCCGGCAGGCGGCGGGGCAGGGGCTTGCCCGCGCCCGGCAGGTTGTCGAAGACGCCCTCCTCCATCGCCTTGTCGATCTGCTGTTCGGCCAGACGGCGAAGGGCGTGGCTCATGGCGACATCCTGTCAGGGAGGGCGCGGCAAGCCACGCCTTACGGGCTCGGAGGATCCCGGCGGAGGCGCGGGTGGTCAAGGTTGGAATTGAGTATTTGGACCAGCCCGAAGCAGCAGGACGCGCTTCTCATCTCGGGCTGGCCCAAATACTCATCTTCCGGAGTCCGGCCGCACCGCGCGGGACGGCTGGGCATTGCATCCGTAAGGCGGGGCGCGGCCCGCCTTCAGCCGATCTCGTTCAACCGGGCGAGGGCAGCGCGCAGCTGCGCCTCTTCTTCCTGCCGGAGGGCGAGGTTGGCCTTGGCTTCCTCGACCACGTCTTCCGGGGCGCTTCCCGCGAACTTGGGATTGTTCAGCCGGCCCTGAAGCCCGCCGATCTCCTTCTCCAGCTTGCCGAGCACCTTGGAAATGCGGGCCTTCTCGGCCTCCACGTCGATGATGTCGGCGAGCGGCAGGGCGAAGGTGGCGCCGGGGGTCGGGATCGTGAGGGCGCCCTTCGGGGCCTCCGCCGCCTCCACCGGGTCCTCGATCCGGGCGAGGCGCTTGATCATCGCGGCGTTGCGCCCGTAGGCCGTGCGGGCCGCCTCGTCCGACTCGATCTGCAGGACCGGGACGTAGAGGCCGGCCGGCACGTTCATCTGCGCCCGGACCGAGCGGACCTCCTCGATGAAGGCGGTGACCCAGCCCATCTCGCGGTCGGCCTCGGCGTCGGCAACCTCGTCCCCGACCGTCGGCCAGTCGGCGTGGGCCAGCAGCTTGGGCCGGCTGCCGGTCAGGCCCCAGAGCTCCTCGGTCACGAAGGGCATGATCGGGTGGAGCATGATCATGCACTGGTCGAGGACCCAGGCCATGACCTTTTGCGTCTCGGCCTTCTCGGCGTCCGTGCCGTCCATCAGGAGCGGCTTCGACAGCTCGACATACCAGTCGCAGACCTGCCCCCAGACAAAGGCGTAGAGCCCGTTCGCCGCGTCGTTGAACCGGTAATCCGTCAGGGCGGCGTCGACGGCGACGCGGGTGCGCGCCGTCTCGCCCATGATCCAGCGGTTCACGGTCTGCGTGGCCTCGGGGCGGGGGCCGGTGGCGTGGCCCTCCCAGACACCGTTCATCTCGGCGAAGCGGACGGCGTTCCAGAGCTTCGTCGTGAAGTTGCGGTAGCCCTTGATCTTGTCCACGCTCAGCTTCAGCACCCCGCCGATGGCCGCCATGGAGGCATTGGTCATCCGCAGCGCGTCCGCGCCGTATTCGTCAACGATTTCAAGCGGGTCGATGACGTTGCCGGTAGTCTTCGACATCTTCTTGCCCTTCTCGTCCCGGACAAGCTGGTGCAGGTAGACGGTGTGGAAGGGGACCTCGCCGGTCACGGTGAGCGACTGCATCATCATCCGCGCGACCCAGAAGAACAGGATGTCCTGCCCGGTGATGAGCACGCTGGTGGGGTGGTATTTCGCCAGCTCCGGCGTCTGTTCCGGCCAGCCGAGGGTGCCGAAGGTCCAGAGACCCGAGGAGAACCAGGTGTCGAGGACGTCCGGCTCGCGGAACATCGGCACCTGCATCGGCCCGTCGAAGGAGCGGATCGCCCCTTCGTCCTGCGTATCCATCAGACCGATCTGCTCTTTCAGGATGTCGGCGGCCTCCTGGTAGTCGGCGACGATGCGGAACTCGGTGTCCGGGGGCGACATGTCGCGGGCCCGTTGCAGGGCCTCTTCCTCGGTCGGGGCGCAGATCGGGAACCAGTCCTCCTCGCCCGGAATGTACCACACCGGGATCTGGTGACCCCACCAGAGCTGGCGCGAGATGCACCAGGGCTCGATGTTCTCGAGCCAGTGGAAGTAGGTCTTCTCGCCGCTTTCGGGCATGATCTTGGTCCGCCCGTCCCGGACCGCGTCGAGGGCGGGGCCGACGACCTTCTCGGCGTCGACGAACCACTGGTCGGTCAGCATCGGCTCGATCACGACCTTCGAGCGGTCGCCGAAGGGCTGCATGATCGGCTTGGCCTCGACGAGGGGGACGAGCTGCTGCTCTTCGACCCGGTCCTCGCCGCCTTCCTCGGGGGCGACGGGGGCCTTGGCGGCGGCCTTGCCGAGCCGGGGGTCGGTGGAGACTGTCATGACCGCGAGCCCCTCGGAGGTGATCTCCTCGACGACCTTCGCCCGCGCCTCGAACCGGTCGAGGCCGCGCAGGTGGTCGGGCACGAGGTTGAGGGCGTCGGCCTCGGCCTCGGTCAGGCTCTGATCTCCGTTCGCCACGGCCAGGGCGGTGGCGGCGGCCTCGACGTAGGGGGCGCCATCGGCCCGCATGTGCCCGCGCGTGTCCATCAGGCGGTACATCGGGATGCCGCCGCGTTTGGCGACCTGGTAGTCGTTGAAGTCGTGGGCGCCGGTGATCTTGACCGCGCCGGATCCGAAGGTCGGATCGGGGTACTCGTCCGTGATGATCGGGATCAGGCGGCGGTGCTCTTTCGGGCCGACCGGAATTTCGCAGAGTTTCCCGACGATTGGCGCATAGCGTTCATCCGATGGATGAACCGCGACCGCGCCGTCGCCCAGCATCGTCTCGGGCCGGGTGGTGGCGATGGAGATGTAGTCGCGCTCCTCCTCGAAGAGGACATTTCCCTCCTCGTCCTTCTCGACGTAGGTATAGGTCGCGCCGCCCGCCAGCGGGTACTTGAAGTGCCACATGTGGCCCGCGACTTCGATGTTCTCGACCTCGAGGTCGGAGATTGCCGTCTCGAAATGCGGGTCCCAGTTCACGAGGCGCTTGCCGCGGTAGATCAGGCCCTTGTCGTACATGTCGACAAAGACGCGGATGACGGCGTCGTGGAAGTTGCCCTCGTTGCCGGCGGGGGCGCCGGGCGCGCCGGACATGGTGAAGGCGTTGCGGCTCCAGTCGCAGGAGGACCCAAGGCGCTTCATCTGCTCGATGATGGTGCCGCCCTTCTCGGTCTTCCACTCCCAGACCTTGGCCAGGAACTCTTCGCGCGACAGGTCCGTCCGGCGCTTGCCCTCCTCGGCCATCAGCTTCTTCTCGACCTGCAGCTGGGTGGCGATGCCCGCGTGGTCCTGCCCCGGCTGCCAGAGCGTGTCGAAGCCGCGCATCCGGTGCCAGCGGGTCAGGATGTCCATCAGGGTATGGTTGAAGGCGTGGCCCACGTGCAGGGCTCCGGTCACGTTTGGCGGCGGCAGCATGATGCAGAAGGTCTCGTCCCGCGAGGCATTGGCCCCGGCGGCGAAGGCGCCCGCCTTCTCCCAGGTCTCTGTGATCCGGGCCTCGGCCTCGGCGGCGTTGAAGGTCTTGTCCATGGCCATGTGCGTGCCCTCGATTGGAAGTCCGGGCGGTCCTACCCAATAGGCCGGGGAAGGGGAAGGCGGGCCGGGTGCCATTCGAGTATTTGGGCCAAATCGAAGCAGCCCGGGCGGCAATGGCCGCTGCCTCTGGACTTGGGAGACCCAGAGGCTAGGGTCGCGGCAGAAAAAGACGCAGGCGCCGGACGCCCCGCGGACAGCCTCAAGGAGACCCACATGGAAAAGTTCGGAAAGTCGCAGTCCATCAAGCGGACGGAAGATGTGCGGTTCCTGACCGGCGGGGGCCACTACGTCGACGACATCGCGCCCGAGGGGGCGCTGGCGGCCTATGTCCTGCGCTCGCCCGTGGCTCACGGCGAGATCAAGGGCATCGACACCTCCGAGGCCGCCTCGGCGCCGGGGGTCCGGCTGATCCTGACGGCCAAGGACCTCGAAGAGGCGGGCGTGCGCAACCAGATCGACGGCCACCGGGTCACCAACATCGACGGCACCAAGGCCGCGGGCCCGATCCGGCCCGTCCTCGCGGACAAGCGGGTGCGCTACGTCGGCGAGCCGGTCGCGCTCGTCGTGGCAGACACCCTGGCCGAGGCCAAGGACGCCGCCGAGCTGGTCGAGCTCGATATCGAGGACCTGCCCGTCCACATCGGCTTCGGCGAGGGGCCCGAGATCCATCCCGAGGCACCGGGCAACATCGCCTACGACTACGGCTTCGGCGACCGCGAGGGAACGGAGGCGGCGCTGAAGTCGGCGGCCCACGTCGTCACCACCCTCGTCGAGGACAACCGCGTCATCGCCGCCTCGCTGGAGCCCCGGGGCGCCTATGCCGAGATGGTGGACGGCCGCATTCACGTTGCCGTCAACGGGCAGGGCGTCTGGGAGCCGAAGAACCAGCTGGCCAAGGCGCTCGGCATCGACGCCTCGCAGATCCGGGTCACCAACCCCGACACCGGCGGCGGCTTCGGCATGAAGGCCGGCGCCTACGGCGAGATCGTCCTGCTGGCCGCGGCGACCCGGCAGCTGAACAAGCCCGTCCATTGGATGTCGGACCGTTCCGAGGCGATGCTGACCGACCACCAGGGCCGCGGCCTCGTCAGCACGACCACCCTCGGCTTCGACGCCGATCATCGGATCGTGGCCTACAAGGTCGAAACGCTCTCGGACCTCGGCGCCTACAACGCCGGCTTCGGGCAGGGTATCCAGTCGGTCCTCTTCACCAAGGTCATGCCCGGCGTCTACGACCAGCAGACCATGTGGATGAACACCAAGGGCGTCTACACCAACACCGTGCAGATGGACGCCTACCGCGGCGCCGGCCGGCCCGAGGCGATCTTCGCGCTCGAGCGGTCGATGGACAACGCGGCAAGGCAGCTCGGCGTCGACCCCTGGGAGCTGCGCCGCCGCAACTTCATCCCCGTCGATGCCTTTCCCTACACCTCGGCCTCGGGGATGCCCTACGACGTGGGCGACTTCCACATGGTGCTCGACAAGGCCGAACAGATCGCCGACCGGGCGGGGTTCGAGGCACGCCGCAAGGACGCCGCCTCCCGCGGCCGCCTGCTTGGGCAGGGGCTGTGCTACTACATCGAGAGTATCCTCGGCGACAAGGAAGAGACCGCCAAGGTCGTCTTCGAGGAGGATGGCACCGTGTCGCTGCACGTCGGCACCCAGTCCAACGGCCAGGGGCACGAGACCGTCTATGCCACGTTCCTGTCGGACCAGACGGGCATCCCGCTGGACCGCATCCGGGTCAAGCAGGGCGACAGCGACCTCATTCCCAAGGGCGGCGGCACGGGCGGCTCGCGCTCGGTCACCGTGCAGAACACGGCGACCCTGGCCACGACCGAGACGATGATCGAGGTCTTCTCGGCCTACCTCGCCGAGGAAGAGGGCGTCGATGCCTCCGAGATCTCCTTCGATGACGAGACGTTCCGCATCCCCGGCTCGAACCAGACGCCGACGATGATGGATGTGGCCGACCGGGCCCGCGCGGCCGGGCGGACCGACTTGCTAACCCACACCAAGACCACGACCTTGGACAACATGTCCTTCCCCAACGGCGCCCACGTGGCCGAGGTCGAGATCGACCCCGAGACCGGGGGCCTCGACGTCACGCGCTACACGGTGGTCGACGACCTCGGCAACCTGATCAACCCGATGCTGGCCGAGGGGCAGGTGCATGGCGGCGTGGCCCAGGGGATCGGGCAGGCGGTGACCGAACAGGTGGCCCACGATCCCGAGACGGGACAGCTGCTCTCGGCCTCCTTCATGGACTACGGGATGCCGCGCGCGGACAACATTCCCTTCGTCTCCTTCACCTCGGCTCCGGTCCCGTCGAAGTACAACCCGATGGGCATGAAGGGCTGCGGCGAGGCGGGGACCGTCGGCGCCCTGGCGGCCATCGCCAACGCGGTGCGCGACGCGCTCGACGGCAGGATCGAACGGGACGTGCAGATGCCCTTCACACCCCAGCGCATCTGGCAGGCGCTGGACGAGGCGGACCGTGGGGCTGCGTGACCGGCTTCTGAGGCTTCTCGGCCGCTCCGCGGTCACGCAGGAGGGGCAGGGCCGCCACGCCGGCCCCGCCATCCATGTCATCGTCCTCGACGGGACAATGTCCAGCCTCGAACCGGGGGAGGAGACCAACGCCGGTCTTCTCTTCAAGCTGCTCGACGAGGTGGGCCATTCGGCCAACCTCACCGTGCACTACGAGGCCGGCATCCAGCTGCGCCGCTGGTCCGACATCCCGGACGTGGCGGTGGGCAAGGGGATCGGGCGGCAGATCCGGCGGGCCTACGGCGTGCTGGCCTCGCGCTACCGCGAGGGGGACACGATCATCCTCTGCGGCTACTCCCGCGGCGCCCTCGCCGTCCGTTCGGTCGCGGGCATGATCAGCCGGGTCGGCCTCGTCCGG
Organism: Paracoccaceae bacterium; assembly: GCA_024304875.1. Lineage (GTDB taxonomy): Bacteria > Pseudomonadota > Alphaproteobacteria > Rhodobacterales > Rhodobacteraceae > JAMWZF01. The sequence goes on along the minus strand of JAMWZF010000048.1, from coordinate 2,005 downwards.
TCGCAGGACGCCACGGTCCGCAACATCCGCACCGCCTACCAGCATTACCGCGCCGGCGGCTTCAGCGCCGAGGCGGACGCCTTTCGCCGCAGGTTCTGCCACTGGAAGGTCGAGATCGACGCCATCGGGGTCTGGGACACGGTCGCCAGCCTCGGCCTCCGGCTGCCGGTCCTCTGGCGGCTGACCGCCGGCAGCCATGCCTTCCACGACCTCGAGATTTCCCGCGCCGTCCGCCGCGGCTTCCACGCCCTCGCCCTGGACGAGACGCGGGACGTCTACGCCCCGGTCCTCTGGACGTCGCGCCCGGACGTCGAGATCGAGCAGGTCTGGTTCCGCGGCAACCACGGCGACGTGGGCGGGCAGCTGGGCGGACGGCACGCGAGCCGGCCGCTCGCCAACATCCCGCTGGTCTGGATGCTGGAGAGGTTGCAGGGCGTCGGCATGCCGCTGCCGGAGGGCTGGCGCGAGAGGTTTCCGCAGGACCCCGCCGCACCCTCGATCGGCAACTGGGCGGGCTGGGGCAAGGTCTTCATCTTCCGGCACAGGCGGACCTTCGGCGCCGACCCGTCCGAGAGGATTCACGAGAGTGTCGACACCGGCGCTTCGCCGATGGGCGTCGCCAAGGGGGCGGCCTAGCCCGTCATGATCAGGCAGGTGGTGGAGTCGGTGGCGTAGAGCTTTCCATCCGCCGCGCCCCGGATCTCGCCATGGGCGACGCCGGTGGTCCGCCCACCGTGGTCGACGATGCCGATGGCCAGGATCTCGGTCCCGACGGGCAGGGCCCGGGTCAGGTTCACCTTGTATTCCAGCGTCGTATAGTAGCTGCCCCGAGGCACCTTGGTCATCACCGCGCAGGCCATGCAGCTGTCCAGCAGGGTCCCGTACCAGCCGCCGTGCACACCGCCCATCGGATTGGTATGGGCAAACGCCGGCGTGCCGCGAAACACCACGCGGCCCGGCTCCACCTCGTCGAGGTCGTAATCCATGAGACCGGAAATCGCCGGGCGAGGCAGCTCGCGGGCCAGCATCCTTTGCATGAACTCGAGGCCCGACATGGACAGAAGAACCTCCCGCGGGGGGAGGTCCTCGGGGCTTCTGGCGACGTTGGTAGGGGTGACCATGGCGGCTCCGGCTGCTGTCGCCGGAGCCTGCCCGGTCAGGCGACGTCCCGCAAGACGACTTCCGGCGTCAGGCCGAGCGCATGGCAGACGTCGCGGGTCAGCTCGGGGCGGTTGAGGGTGTAGAAGTGCAGATGCTCCACCCCGCCCTCCAGCAGGTCGTCGCACAGCTCGGTCGCGATGGCGGTGGCGAAGAGGTCGGCGTTGCCGTCGCGGGTGGCGTGGTCGAAGCCGTCGGAGATGACCTGCGGGATGGTCGTGCCGCAGGCCTGCGCGAACTTCCGGCAGCCGGCCCAGTTCTCCACCGGCAGGATGCCGGGGATGATCGGGGCGGTGATGCCCGCCTTTTCGCAGGCGTCGCGGAAGCGGAAGAAGGTTTCGGCCTCGAAGAAGAACTGGGTGATCGCGGCCTCGGCCCCGGCGTCCAGCTTGCGCTTGAGGTATGCCACGTCGGCGGCCATGTCGGCGGCCTCGGGATGCCTCTCGGGGTAGGCGCCGACGCGGATGGTGAAGCGGCCGGTGTCCGCCAGCGCCTCGATCAGCTCGACGGACGATGCAAACCCCTCGGGGTGCGGGGTGAAGCCGCCCGACCCCTTCGGCGGATCGCCCCGCAGCGCCACGATGTCCGTGACACCGGCGTCGGCGTAGCTGTTGGCGATGGCGAGTGTCTCCTCGCGCGAGGCATCGACGCAGGTCAGATGCGCCGCGACGCGCAGGCCGCGCTGTTTGTGGATCGTCTCCACCGCCTCGTGGGTCAGGGCCCGCGTGGTGCCGCCCGCGCCGTAGGTGACCGATACGAAGTCAGGGCCGAGGGGGCCGAGAGTGTTGACGCAATCCCACAGCCGGAACGAGCCGGCGAGGGACTTGGGCGGGAAGAACTCGAAGGA
>JAMWZF010000479.1 GCA_024304875.1 Paracoccaceae bacterium | reverse complement strand
GGGCAGGAGGAGGCACAGAAGCGGGGCGAGGCGGCGCATGGCAGGTCTCCTTTGCGGTCAGCGTAGCGTCGGGGCGCCGGGATGGTAAGTCGGGGCCGGCCAGGGCCTACTTGCGCTTGCGCGTGACCTTGCGTTTCGCCTTGGTCGCGGCGGCCTTGGCCCTTGCCTTCGACTTGCCCATCTGACGGCGGGGCGGCCGGCCGGGCCGGCCGGAGGAGCCCTTCGTTGGCGGCTCGCCCTCGATGGCGATCGGCTCGAGGATCAGACCACCCGTCACCGGCGCGGCCTCCTTCAGCCGGACCTGCATCCGCTGGCCGAGCGCGATCACCCGCCCCGTGTCGGCGCCCATCAGCGTCTGGCTCTCGCGGTCGAAGTGGAAGTATTCGCCGCCGAGGTCGCGGATCGGGACCAGCCCGTCGGCGCCGCTTTCGTCCAGCTTCACGAAGACGCCGAACTTGGCGATGCCGCTGATCCGGCCCGACATCTCGGACCCGACCCTCTCTGACAGGTAGGCGGCGAGATAGCGGTCCTTGGTGTCCCGCTCGGCGACCATCGAGCGGCGCTCGGTGTCCGAGATGTGCTGGCCGGTGGCCTCGAGGTCGGCCTCCTCTTCGAGCGTAAGGCCGTCCGGCCCCCAGCCGTGGGCGCGGATCAGGGCGCGGTGGACGATCAGGTCGGAATAGCGCCGGATCGGCGAGGTGAAGTGGGCGTAATTGCGCAGCGCGAGGCCGAAGTGGCCGAAGTTGGTCGGCGCATAGTAGGCCTGCTGCATGGCGCGGAGGGTGGACATGTTGATGAGCTCGTCGCTGTCGGTCCCCTCGGCCTGTGCCAGCAGCCGGTTGAGGTGGGCGGTCTTGAGCACCTGCCCCTTGGCGAGGGTCAGCCCCGCCGCCTCGGCCGTCTCGCGCAGGGCGTCGAGTTTCTCGGGGTCGGGCTCTTCGTGCACGCGGAAGAGGAGGGGTGTCTTCTTGGCGATCAGCGTTTCCGCGGCGGCGACGTTGGCGAGGACCATGAACTCCTCGATCAGCCGGTGGGCGTCGAGGCGCTCCTTGAAATCGACCGAGGTAACCTTGCCCTCGCCCGAGATCACGATCTGCCGCTCGGGCAGGTCGAGGTCGAGGGGCTGGCGGGCGGCGCGGGCCGTCTTGAGCGCCTCGTAGGCGGCGAAGAGCGGTTTCAGGACCGGCTCGGCCAGCGGCTCGGTCGCCGTGTCCGGCTGGCCGTCGAAGGCCGCCTGCGCCTGTTCGTAGGTCAATGAGGCGCGGGACGACATCAGGCCACGATGGAAGTCGTGGGTCAGCTTCTCGCCCTGCGCGTCGATCACCATTCGCACGGCGATGCAGGCGCGGGGGACGTCCTCGTGCAGGGAACAGAGGTCGCCCGAGAGCCGGTCGGGCAGCATCGGGACCACCCGGTCGGGGAAGTAGGTGGAGTTGCCGCGCTTGCGCGCCTCGCGGTCGAGGGCGCTGCCGGGGCGGACGTAATGGGCGACGTCGGCGATGGCGACCCAGAGGATGAAGCCGCCGGCGTTCCTGGGGTCGTCGTCGGGGATCGCCAGAACCGCGTCGTCCCGGTCGCGGGCGTCGGCGGGGTCGATGGTGAGGAGATCGAGATGCCGCAGGTCCTCGCGCCCCTTGAGGCCGGCAGGCTTGGCGCGGTCGGCCTCGTCCACGGCGCTGTCGGGAAAGGCGTCAGGGATGCCGTGCTGGTGGATGGCGATCAGGCTGACCGCGCGCGCGGGCCGGCCTGTTCGGCCTCGACCAGTTCGCCGTCCTTCGCGTCGTGGGTGGCCCCTGGCGCGACGCTCCATTCCTTGTCCGAGCCCTTGTCGATGGGCAGGATGCGCCCGCCCTCGGACCCCTTGCGGTAGATGCCGAGGATGCGGACGGGATTGGTCCCGATCCGGCGGATCAGCCGGGCAATGTAGTGGTGGCTGTGTTCTGCCGGGTCGCTGACGGGCTGGAGCCGGGCGAGGATGCGGTCGCCAGCGCCCATGGCGGGGTCGGACGGGCGCGCCTCGAAGAGGATGCGGGGCGCCTCGCCCTCGCCATGCCATTCCAGCGGCTCGGCGAAGAGGTCGCCGTCGGCGTCGGGCTCCATCAGCCGCAGGACGGTGACGGGGGGCAGGCTGCCGGCGTCGCGGTAGGACTTCTTGCGTTTCTGCAGGTGGCCGTCGTCCTCGAGTTCGCGGAGCATGCGCTTGAGGTCGATGCGCTGGGCGCCCTTGAGGCCGAAGGCCTTGGCGATGTCACGCTTGGACGTGAGGGTCGGGTTGTCGGCGATCCATTGCAGGATGTCGTCGCGGGAGGGGAGGCTGCTCATGGCCCGAGGCGTAGCATGGGCCGGGGG
>JAMWZF010000478.1 GCA_024304875.1 Paracoccaceae bacterium | reverse complement strand
CCGCCTTCGAGCCGGGCACGCTGCCGGTGGTGCTCTGGTCGAACGGCGCCTGCCGGGCCAACACTCTGGAATACGTGACCTTCCTGACCAATGTCGCGCAGGCCGGCTACGCCGTCGTGGCCTATGGCGAGGCCGGGTCCTTCGACATGACGGACGGCGTCGCGGACGAGACCCGCATGGTCCCGGCGCTCGACTGGGTGACATCCGGCGCGGACGGTGGCGACCTGGGCGCCGCCTTCGACCCGGGTGCCATCGCGGCCGCCGGCCATTCCTGCGGCGGGATCGACGCCATGCTCCTCGGCCGCGACGACCGGATCGCCGCGGTCATGGCGCTGAACACCGGCTACTACCCCGAACCCGGCCCCCGCGCGCCCTACGAGAGGGCCGAGCTGGATGCGCTCGCCGCGCCGACGCTGATCGCCAACGGCGGCCCCTCGGACATCGCCTACGAGAACAGCCTCGGCAATTTCGAGCGGATGACCGTGCCCGCCGTCCTCTTCGGACATTCTGGCGCGGGGCACGTCGGCTTCTTCTTCGGCCTGGTCGACGGCGGACCGGACTGGCAGATGCACGTCGATGCCGCCTCGTTCGCGACGGACTGGCTCGACTGGCAGCTGAAGGGCGACGCCGAGACGGGCGAGGCGGCCTTCCTCGCGGAGGATTGCACCTGGTGCACCGATCCCTGGTCGGTCGAGACCAAGAACTTCTGACTTTGGGGGCGGGCCGTCCGGTGCGGCCCGTCTCTGACACACGGCACCCGCTGGGGGAGGACCATGGGCGCACTGGACGGCATCAGGATCGCGGATTTCAGCTGGGTTGGCGCGGGGCCACGGGCCACCAAGGACCTGGCCGACAACGGCGCGACCGTCATCAAGATCGAGAGCGCGAGGCGTCTTGACCTCGGCCGCCGCTCGCCCCCCTTCGCCAGGGGCGAGAGCCGCAACCACGACGCCAGCGCCTTTTTCGCCCAGACCAACACATCGAAGAAGTCCGTGACCATCAACCTCGGCGACCCGCGCGGGGTCGAGGTGGCCAAGCGCCTCGTGACCTGGGCCGACGTCGTGGTCGAGAATTTCGGCCCCGGCTACATGGAGCGGATCGGGCTGGACTACGCGACGCTCGCCGCGATGAACCCGAAGGTCATCCTCGCCTCCGTCTCGGTCGCCGGGCGCACCGGGCCGATGGCGGGCTTTCGCGGCTACGGCAACTCCGCCGCCGCCCATTCCGGCCACGCCGACCTCTCCGGCTGGCCGGGGAGCGAGCCGCACATGCCCCCCTTCGCCTATGGTGACGTCGTGGCGCCGATGTTCCTGACCGTGGCGATCCTCGCCGCGCTCGAGGACCGGGCGCGGACGGGCCGGGGGGCCCATGTCGACGTCAGCCAGATCGAGCCGATGGTGCACGTCATCGCCGACCTCTACGCCGAGCCGCCGGCCGAGAAGCCCGCCAACTCCGATCCCCGCATGGCGCCCCACGGCGTCTTTCCCTGCGCGGGAGAGGACCAGTGGATCGCCATCGCGGTCGAGGACGATGCCCAATGGCAGGCGCTCTGCGGCGCGTTGGGAGGGGACCTCGCACACCCTGACTACGCCAGCCTCGCGGGTCGGAAGGCCGCAGGATCCGCCCTGACCGATGCCCTCGCCATCCTTACCGCGTCCGAGGACAAGCACGCCCTCGCGGACCGCCTGACCGCCGCCGGTGTCCCCGCCGCGCCGGTGATGGACGGCAAGGACCTCGCGGAAAGCGCCCGCCTGAAGGACGCGGGCCACTTCGTGACCGTCGATCACCCGGTCCTCGGCCCCTCGGCGATGCCTGCGCCGCCGATGCGCCTGTCCGCGACGCCGCACCACGTCGGCCCGTCCCCCTGCCTCGGTGAGCACAACGCCGACGTCTTCACCGGCATACTCGGCATGTCTGAAGACGAGGTTAAGACCCTCGCCGCCGAGGGGGTGCTGGCATGACGTTCCTCACCGGGATCAAGGTCGTCGTCATCGCCGACGGGCTGACAGACATGGCCGCGCGGATGCTGGCCAGCCTCGGGGCCGAGGTCACGCTGGCCGGCGTCACCGGCGCGCCGACGCCCGCGCAGCGGCTGGCCTGGCTTCACGGGCTCGACACGACCGACGCGCCGCTGCGCCAGCTTCTCGATACCGCCGACATCTTCCTCGACGGCCGCCGCGCCGGGGGCGGCCACGAAGACGCTCGCGATGGCCGCCCGAACCTGATCCACGTCGTCGCCACCGCCGACCTCACCCGCCAGTCGCCCGCCACCGACCTCACCCTCATGGCCGCCTCCGGCCTGATGACGGTGATCGGAGAGCCGGACCGGCCGCCGCTTCGCCTGCCCGG
>JAMWZF010000477.1 GCA_024304875.1 Paracoccaceae bacterium | reverse complement strand
CCCGGCGCTTCTCGGACTTCCGTTTCCGGTGACGATCGCGATCAACCCCGCCGCCGAAGGGGCGGCGGAGGTGGCGGGCCGCTACCGCGCGGCGGGCTTCGAGGTGCTGGCCCTGGCGGGCCTGCCCGAGGGGGCTCAGCCGGCGGACGTGGAGGTGGCGCTCGAGGCGGCCTTCGCGGCCATGCCCGAGGCGATCGGGGTGATGGACACCGGGACCGGCGGTCTCGGCAACGGGGGGGCGACCGATCAGGTGATGGCCGCCCTCGCGGCCGAGGGGCGCGGCTTCGTCACCACCTCGACAGGGCTGAATGCCGCCCTGCGGGTGGCAGAGCAGGCCGAAGTGCCGGCGGTCACGGTTTACCGCGATCTCGATTCCGAAGGGCAGGACGCCCGCGTCATCCGCCGCTTCCTCGACCAGGCCGCCTTCCGGGCCCGGCAGGAAAGCGGCGTCGTCATGCTGGGCCGGGTGCGGCCCGACACGATCAGCGCCCTGATCCTCTGGGGCACGGCGAACCGGGCCGGCCAGGTGGCGCTGGTGCCCGTCTCGGCGGTGCTGCGGGGGGACGCCGAGCCAGGCGACTGAACGGCGCAGGGTGACGGGCCGGGGAGGGGGCATCGCCCTTGTCTCCCGGACCAATGGCGCGACACCGTCGATCCCCTCGCCCCCGGCGCCCCCCGGAGGCATTTCAGGCGAAAAGGAGGACGATCAGGGGCGCCCCTGATCCTCTTTTCGCCCCAAGTACCTCGGGGGTGAGGCCGCAGGCCGAGGGGGCAGCGCCCCCTGACCGCCCTGTCTGGACGGGACGGCCCGCCCCGTCAGCCGAGCTGCACCAGCGCGTGCCGCTTCTTGCCGGCCGAGAGCTTGATCGGCGCCGCCAGCGCGCCCGCGTCGATCATCAGCCCCGCGTCGGTCAGCGGCGCGTCGTTCAGGCGGGCGCCGCCGTCGGCGATCAGGCGCTTGGCTTCCTTGCCCGAGGCGGCGAGCCCCGACTTCACGATCAGCTGGACGACCGAAACGCCGTCTCCGAGCTCGGTCTCGGTCAGCACCAGGGTGGGCAGGTCCTCGCCCACGCCGCCCTTCTCGAAGACCTCGCGCGCCGTGGCTTGCGCCGCCTGGGCCGCCTCGGCCCCGTGCAGGAGCGTCGTGACCTCGTTCGCCAGCAGGATCTTGGCACCGTTGATCTCGGACCCGCCGAGGCTGCCGAGCCGGTCGCACTCCTCCACCGGGACCTCGGTGTAGAGCTTGAGGAACCGGCCGACGTCCGCGTCCGTGGTGTTGCGCCAGAACTGCCAGAACTCGTAAGGCGACAGCATCGCGGAATTCAGCCAGACCGCGCCGCCCTGGCTCTTGCCCATCTTGCGCCCGTCGGAGGTGGTCAGCAGGGGGGTGGTCAGGCCATAGACCTCGCCGTCGATCACCCGGCGGGTCAGGTCGACGCCGTTGACGATGTTGCCCCACTGGTCCGAGCCGCCCATCTGGAGGAGGCATCCCTCGCGCCGGTAGAGCTCGAGGAAATCGTAGGCCTGAAGGATCATGTAGTTGAACTCGAGGAAGCTCAGGCTCTGCTCGCGGTCCAGGCGCGACTTCACGCTCTCGAAGGACAGCATCCGGTTGACCGAGAAGTGCCGCCCGATGTCCCGCAGGAAGTCGAGGTAGTTCAGGCCGTCCAGCCATTCGGCGTTGTTGAGCATGAGCGCGGCGTTCTTGTCGCCCTCGTAGGACAGGTACTGGGCAAAGACCGCGCCCATCCCCGCGATGTTCGCGTCGATCTGCTCGGGCCCCAAGAGGGGCCGCTCGTCCGACCGGAAGGAGGGATCGCCCACCTTGGTCGTCCCGCCGCCCATCAGGGTGATCGGCCGATGGCCCGCCTTCTGGAACCAGCGCAGCAGCATGATGTTCAGCAGGTGCCCCACGTGCAGCGACTGCGCCGTGGCGTCGTAGCCGATATAGGCGGTGACCATCCCGTCGTAGAGCTTCTGATCCAGGGCCTGATAGTCGGTGCAGTCGGCCAGAAAGCCACGCTCCTGAATCGTCGCCATGAATTCGGATTTGGGATGGTAGGTCATCGCTTGTTCCCGCGGTTAGGTCGCGGCACTCTCTAGCGAAGGGCAGGCGCAAGGGAAAGCGGACAGATGAAGGGGCAGAGCCTGCGGGTCGTGGGCACCATGTCGGGCACCTCGATGGATGGGGTGGACGCCGCCGAGATCGTGACCGACGGGCACGGGATTTCCGCCTTCGGCCGCACCGCCTACCGCCCCTATTCCAAGGCCGAGCGCCGGGCGATCGAGAAGGCGCAGGGCCGCTGGCCGGGCGAGGCGGGGGTGGTCAAGGCCGCCCGGATCGTCACCGAGGCCCA
>JAMWZF010000476.1 GCA_024304875.1 Paracoccaceae bacterium | reverse complement strand
GGACAGGGAACCGGAACGGTTTTGTCACGTAGTCGTTCGCGCCGCTGTCGAGCCCGAGGATCGTGTCGCTGTCGGTGTCGTGCCCGGTCAGCATCATGATCGGGGCCTTGACGCCCTGCTTGCGCATCAGACGGCAAAGCTCGCGGCCGTCGGTGTCGGGCAGGCCCACGTCGAGGATCACCAGGTCGTAGTGCCCCTCCTTGGCCTTGGTCATCGCCTCGGCGCCATTGCCGGCCTCGAAGACGTCGAAATCCTCGGTCATCACGAGTTGTTCGCTCAGCGCCTCGCGCAGGTCCTCGTCATCGTCGACGAGCAGGATTTTTCTCAGTTGAGCCATGTCGGTATGCCTCCTTCGGTTGTCACGGAAGTGTGTCCCGATCCGGCCTTGGGCAAGTCGTGCGTCACTTCTTTCACGTCGGTGTGTGGCTGGAGGATCATTTGTTACAGTTTCTCACGCTTTCCCTTTTCCGCGGGGAGGGTGTAACGAGCGGGAATGACCCTCGGACCCGACATCACCGAACTGGCGGCGCGCGCGCGGGCGGACCTGCGCATGGGCGTGCCCATCGTTCTGTCGGACGGCGGGACGGGCGCCGTGGCCCTCGCCGCCGAGGTGGCATTGCCGGGCCGGATCGCGGCCTTGCAGGCCCTCGGGCCTCTGACCCTTGCGGTGACCCGGCGCCGGGCCGAGACGCTGAAGGCCCGGGCCTACGACGGCGACATCGCCCGGCTGATCCTGCCCGATCCGGCAGACGCGACCCTCGTTCAGGCCCTCGCCGACCCGGCGGACGACCTGCGCCACCCCATGAAGGGCCCGCTCAGGACCGAGCGCGAGGGCGACGCCGCCCTGCACCGCGCCGCGATCCTGCTGGCCAAGGCAGCCCGCCTGTTGCCCGCCGCCCTCGTCGTGCCTGTTGCCGATCCCGCCGCGCTGGCCGCGCGCGAGGGGCTGACCCACCTGCCCGCCTCCGCCGCTATCCCCATCTCGGACCTCGCCGCCGTGGTCTCGGCCAAGGTGCCGCTCGCTGTCTCTCCCAACGCCCGGCTGCACGTCTTCCGCCCCGGCGATGGGTCCGAGGAGCATTACGCCATCGAGATCGGCGCCCCGGACCGCGCCGCGCCCGTCCTCGCACGCCTGCACTCGGCCTGTTTCACCGGCGACCTGCTGGGCAGCCTCAAGTGCGATTGCGGCCCCCAGCTCCGTGCCGCCCTGGCCCAGATGGGGACCGAAGGCGCCGGCATCCTGCTCTACCTCAACCAGGAGGGCCGGGGCATTGGCCTCGCCAACAAGATGCGGGCCTATTCGTTGCAGGACCAGGGCTTCGACACGGTGGAGGCCAACCATCGCCTCGGGTTCGAGGACGACGAGCGCGACTTTCGCCTCGGGGCCGAGATCCTGCGGCTGATGGGCGTGGGCGCGGTGCGGCTTCTCACCAACAACCCCGCCAAGGTCGCCCGCCTCCAGGCGAGCGGGATCGAGGTGACCGAGCGGGTGCCCCTGCGGGTGGGCGAGACGCCCTACAACGAGGATTACCTCGCCACCAAGGCCGCCAAGTCGGGGCACATCCTGTAAGGAGCGGGTGGGCCCAAACCCGGCTCACGGTCCTCACCCAACGGGCGGGGCGCATGGAGACCTCGGACTTGAGTCCTGGTGCCACCCCGAGGCTGCAAGAGCACCCTGCCGCTTCGGGCTGGTCCAAATACTCATCTTCCGGAGCCCGGCCGGCCTCGCATCGCAACGGGTGACGCGGGCCCCGGCAAGGTGGGTCCTGACCCATCCCTGCCCTCATCCGCCGGTCGGCCGGGTCCAGCCGGGGTCCCTGGCGACCAGTTCGACGGTATTGCCGTCCGGATCGGTGGTGAAGCCCCCGCGCCAGCCGATCCAGTCGAAGTCCTCGACGCGGTAGGCCCGGCCAAGGCGCTCGTACCAGCCGATCACCGCCTCCTGCTCTTCCCAATAAAGGGAAAGGGCGATGTGGTGCAGGGTGGACGCCGCCCCGGCCTGCGGCGTGACCTGTGCCTCCGCCACCCCGCCGGCGCCGCCGATAAGGTGGTCGAACAGGGCCAGAACGCAGGTATGGCCGCCGATCCCCTCCGATATGCGGAGGAATGTGATCGACGCCTCGGCCCCGGTCATCGGCTGCAGCCCGATGACATCGCGGTAGAAAGCCACCATCGCGGGCTTGTCGGCACAGCGGATGGCGATCTCGCCCAGGGCGCGGACGGTGAAGGGCGGGGCGGCAGAACGGGGCATGGCGGTCCTCATCCGAATCGATTGAAGGGCAGCCTCGCACCTCAAGTCCGGTTCAGGGCAAGCTGGTGGAAACGGGGGGCCTTTCAATCCGGGCGCAAATCGGTTTGCCTGCCCGGGAT
>JAMWZF010000475.1 GCA_024304875.1 Paracoccaceae bacterium | reverse complement strand
CCCTTGCCGAGGCCGAGGCCCGGCGCAAGGCGGCCAAGCCCCTAGAGATGCCCGAGGAACTGGGCGGACGAGACGGGCCCGAGCCGGTGCGCTACGGCGACTGGGAGAACAAGGGGCTGGCGACGGACTTCTGACGCGGCGCCAGTGCCGATCGCGGCGCGGCGCCCCCGCGGCCGCGCCAGAGCTCTCCGAAAGCTCAACGCAGGGTGAACTCCGCCGACTGACCGGCGCCGCGGTCCACGGTGAACCGCACCTTGCCGGTGGCGGCGGCCTCGACCAGCTGACAGTTGTAGGGAATGGCGCGACCGGACCAGTTCATTTCGCGGCAGAAGTAGCCGTCCTGCCAGCTCCAGCTGCCGGTGACCGGATCGCCGACGGCCTCGCCACGGATCGACCCGTCGCCCTCGACGTACAGCCGGACGCCGAACATGCCGAGACGCAGCTCACGCCCTTCGACAAGGGACAGGAACCGGTCGCGATCCGGTACCGGTTCGAAATCGTTCGCCGCCGCGGGCAGCGGCACGGCAACGGCAAGTGCGGTGGCTAGGGCGGCGATGCGCATCGGTCGGACCTCCGTGTTGACGCGGAGTCATACGGATCGTCCCGCCGGCCGGATCACCAAGACCTCAATCGAGGCCGAGCACGTCCGCCATGTCGTATTCCCCGGGTCCCTTGTCCTGCCCCCAAAGCGCCGCGCGGACGGCGCCCCGGGCGAAGAGGGCCCTGTCGGTGGCGACGTGGCGCAGGACGATGCGCTCGCCGGGGCCGGCGAAGATCACGTCGTGCTCTCCCACGATATCGCCGCCGCGGATGGCCGAGAAGCCGATGTCGCCCCTGGTGCGCGCGCCGGTCATCCCGTCCCGGCCCCGGTCGGCGACATCGGAGAGGGCGACGCCCCGCCCCTCGGCCGCGGCCTCGCCCAGCATCAGGGCGGTCCCCGAGGGGGCGTCGACCTTGCGGTTGTGATGTGCTTCGACCACCTCGATGTCGAAGTCTTCTCCGAGGGCCGCGGCCACCTTGCGGGTGAGGCCGACCAGCAGGTTGACGCCGAGGGACATGTTCCCGGCCCGGACGATCACCGCATGGCGGGCGGCGGCCGCGATCGCCTCGAGGTCCTTGTCCGACAGGCCGGTGGTGCCGATGACATGCACCGCCCGCGCCTGCGCGGCGAGGCCGGCCATCGCTACCGTCGCCTCCGGCGCGGTGAAGTCGATCACGGCCTGCGCCTTCGCCATCACCTCCAGTGCGTCGTCCGTCACGGTCAGGCCCATCGCCTGTCCGCCCATCGCCTCGCCCAGATCCTTGCCGACCCAGTCGCTGCCCGGCCGCTCCACGGCGCCGACCAGCCGGCAGGCCGGGTTCTCGTGCACCAGCCCCACCACCGTGCGGCCCATCCGGCCGGAGACGCCTGTGACCACGATGCCCGGTATGTCGTCCATCCGATGTCCTTCTCTTCGGCGGTTGGCATGTCTGGGCTGCGGGCTTACATGGGCGGCATGGGAAAGAACAGATTCAATGAGGGCGCCGGCCCGTCTCAGCGCCAGCTTCGGGTGGGCGAGCTGATCCGCCGGACCCTGTCCGACGTGCTGATGCGCGGAGATGTCCATGACGACGACCTGCAACGGGTCTCGATCACCGTGGGCGAGGTGCGCATGACGCCCGACCTCAAGGTCGCGACGGCCTTCATCCTCCCGCTGGGCGGGCACGATGCCGAGGGTACGCTTCTGGCCCTGCGCCGGAACAAGGCCGAGCTGCGCCGGCTGGTGAACAAGCAGATGACGCTGAAGTTCTCGCCCGAACTGCGGTTCAAGATCGACGAGACCTTCGACCGGATGGACGAGACCCGGCGGCTGTTCTCGGACGCCCATGTCCGGCAGGACCTCGACCCGCGGCCCGAGGGGGACGAGGAGGAATGATCCTGGTCCTCGCCGCCGCGCTTGCCTTCCTTGCCGGCGGGGCCGGTGCGGTCACCTGTTCGGAGGTGGAGCACGCGGGCACGCCCTTCACCGTCTGCGAGGTGGACCCGGCCGAAACCCCGATCCGCCTGTTCCTGAACGACGCGGCCGGCAGGCCCTACGGCAGCTTTTCCGCGATCGAGGCCGAGAAAGGCCCGCTCGCCATGGCGATGAACGGGGGCATGTACCATTCCGACCGCTCGCCCGTCGGACTGTACTCCGAGAACGGGGACGAGGCGCAGCGGATCATCACCTCCGCCGGCCCGGGCAACTTCGGGATGCTGCCGAACGGCGTGTTCTGCATCGGGCCGGCCCGCGCGCGTGTCTGGGAGACCCGGGCCTTCGTCGAGGCCGCGCCGGAATGCACCTACGCCAGCCAGTCGGGGCCGATGCTGGTGATCGAGGGCGAATTGCACCCC